>NZ_JBHWJL010000280.1:0-6946 GCF_042731495.1 Streptomyces sp. NPDC059853 | reverse complement strand
CCCTCGTTCCGTAAGGGGTGTGCCCCGGCCCCGCCCGGCGGAAGCCGGGCCCGGGCCGGGGCACACCCCGGGATCGACCGGGTGACGCTCAGAAGGCGATCAGAACGCGATCAGAACGCGATCAGATAGATGCCGTAGGCGACCGCCGCCGCGCACAGCGCGAAGCACGCGTAGCCGCCCACCCTGCTGAGCGCCGTGCCCAGCCGGGGCCGCCCGGCCGCCGCCGTGCCCCCCTGGCCGGCGCCGGTCACGATGCCGACCGTGAACAGACCGACCAGCGCGACGGTCAGCAGCACGGACACCAGGGCGACCTCGCCCAGTACGGACCATTCGATGTTCATGGTGTTCCTGTCCTTCGGCTCAGACCGTGGTGGTCGGCTGGTCGGGTACGGCGGGCGCCTCGCCCGCCATACCGGCGGGCGCCGTCCGGGCGATGGTCACCTGGAGCGGCACCGGGGCCGCCTCGGGGGCCGGCTCGGGGCCGGGCTCCACGGCAGCGGCCGCCGCCGGCTGGGCGCCGTTCACACCGTTCACGTCGTTCACGTTCGAGTGGTCCACCGGCTCCTTGCGGGACCGCATGTAGATCGCGACGCTCCCCGCGATCAGCAGCGCCAGCACCGCGCTCACGCCCCACGTGCCCTGCTCGGCGAGCAGCGCGCCCAGCGCCCCGATGATCCCGGCGGCCGGCAGCGTCAGACCCCACGCCACCACCATCCGGCGCGCGGTCGACCAGTGCACGACACCGCCCTTGCGGCCCAGGCCGCAGCCCATCACCGCGCCCGAGCACACCTGGGTGGTGGAGAGCGCGAAGCCCATGTGGGAGGAGGCCAGGATGGTGGTCGCCGCGCTGGTCTGGGCGGCGAAGCCCTGCGGCGGCTGGATGTCGGTGATGCCTTTGCCCAGCGTGCGGATGATCCGCCAGCCGCCCAGGTAGGTGCCGAGCGCGATGGCGATGCCCGCGGAGGCGATCACCCACATCGGCGGATCCGAGTCGGGGGCCAGCACCCCGCCCGCGATCAGCGCCAGGGTCATCACCCCCATCGTCTTCTGCGCGTCATTGGTGCCGTGCGCCAGCGAGACCAGCGCGGCCGAGCTGATCTGGCCCGCCCGGTACCCCCGGGACGTGGCCCGCTCGTCGGCGTTCCGCGCCACCCGGTACGTCAGCCGGGTGGCGGCCATCGCCGCGAACCCCGCCACCAGCGGTGCCACCAGCGCCGGAACGATCACCTTCATCACCACGGCTTCACCGTGGATCGCGTCCAGGCCGACCGAGGCGATGGTCGCCCCGATCAGACCGCCGAACAGCGCGTGCGAGGAACTGGAGGGCAGTCCCGCCAGCCAGGTGAGCAGATTCCACAGGATGGCGCCCACCAGACCGGCGAAGATCACTTCGGGCTGGACGCCCGCCGACTCGTCGATGATCCCGCCGGAGATGGTCCGCGCCACCTCGACCGAGAGGAAGGCGCCGACCAGATTGAGCACGGCCGACATGGCCACCGCCGCCTTGGGCTTCATGGCCCCGGTGGAGATGGTCGTGGCCATGGCATTGGCCGTGTCGTGGAAGCCGTTGGTGAAGTCAAATGCCAAAGCCGTGACGATCACGATCGCGATCAACAGCGTGATGTGTTCCATCTACCGGACAATCAGCTCGACGGGGCAAGGCCGCGGTGAACGTAAAAGAAACAGATGAACGGAAAGTGAACTGCTGGCAGCCTCCGGGTGCTGTGTACCAAGGACCCCTGCTCGGACGGTGAAAACGCAGGTGAACACGGCGGACGCGTCGCCCGCACGGCGCCCCGAGTGGCCGCGCGCCGCCGTCACCCCCATGCTGGGGACATGGGTCGGCGCACCACGGCGGCGATGACCGCCACAGCACTGCTCGGCGCCACCGCGGCGGCAGCCGTCGTGGCGGTCCGCACCGGCAGAAGAGCCGCGGCTCCGGACGGTCTCACCGCAGCCGCGGTGACGGTGCACGCCACCGCCGCCGGACGCGTCACCCTCACCCGCACGCCGGAAACCCTGCGCCCCGGTGTGTACGCACTGGTCGCGGCGGCCGGCGACCCGCCCGCCCGCGCCGTCGTCGGCGACCTGCTCGATGTCCCGCCCGGCGAGCACACCGTGATCCGCCGCCTCGTCGGCACCCGCCCCGACCAGGGGCCGCCGCTCACCCCCGGCAGCCGCGTCACCCTCAGCCCGCAGCTGTACCGGGGCGACCCGTACTCCGCGCTCGGCATCGAGCACCAGGACATCACCGTCCCCTCGGAACTCGGCCCGCTGCCCGCCTGGTACATCCCGAACAGCCGCGACATCTGGGTCGTCGCCCTGCACGGCGGCCTCGGCGCCACCCGGGAACAGGCCCTCAACCTCCTCCCGCGCTGGCAGCGCGACCAGCTGCCCGTCCTCGTCCCCGGCTACCGGGGCGACCCCGGCGCCCCGCGCGCCGGCGAGGACACCGCCCGGCTGCTCGGCGCCGCCCAGTGGCACGACGCGGACGCCGCCGTCCGGCACGCGCTGCACCTCGGTGCACAGCGGGTGATCCTGCACGGCTGGTCCACCGGAGCCACCACGGCCCTGTTCACCGCCGCCCGCTCCCCGCTCGCCCACCGCATCGCCGGCATCGTCCTCGACTCACCCGTCCTGGACCGCGCCGCCACCCGCCGCGCCCTCGCCGCCCGGCGCGGCGTCCCCGCGCCGCTGCTGCCGCTGGCCCTCGCCGGCGCCCAGGGCGGCCTCGTCCCGCACGACAGCGACCCGCCGCCCCTGACCGCGGGGCCGCACGGCACCCCGATCCCGGTCCTCATCCTGCACGGCCCCGGCGACACCATCGCCCCCTGGGACGCCTCCCGGGAGCTGGCCGCACGGCACCCCGAGGCCGTCGTCCTGCACACCGTCCGGCAGGCCGAGCACGCCGCCATGTGGAACGCCGACCCGGCCGGCTACGAGGAGATCCTGCGGCGCTTCCTCACCCCCCTCATGTGAGGGCGGACGCCCGCCGTTTGGGCTTTCGAGCCCTCAGCGGTGAAACTGCTCGGGTGACGTCCCGAACTCCGCGCGAGCCCCGGTTGCACCTGGTCCCCGAAGTGCCCGCCCAGCCCGCCGCCGCGGGCCGGCGGACCCGACCCCGCACCCCCGTACGACGCACCCCCACCCCGCCCCGCGGCATCCCGCCGCGCGCCGAACTGGCCCGCCAGGCCCGCGCCCTGCTGGCCGACACCGTCCGCGTGGCCCGCTGGGCCCAGCTCACCGGCAGCGCCCCCGACACCGCACCCGACCGGGCCGCCGCCGCCCTGCGCCTGAGCCCCGCACACCTGCGCGAGCTGTGGGGCGGCGCCCGCCTCGCCGGCCTCGTCGAACAGGCCGAACCGGGGCCGGGCGGCCCCACCGAGGTACGCGGCGGCTGGCGGCTGCGCGCCTGGGACAGCGACGACACCGCCGTGCTGCGCGGCTGGGTCGCCCTCTTCGAAGCCTGGTCCCTGGTCCGCCCCGCCCCCGGCGACGCGGACGCCACCCTGGTCGCCGAGATCGTCACCGCCGTCCCCCAGCTCCTGGCCTTCATGCAGCTCTCCGGCGGCCCGGTCGCCGCCGTGGAACTCCTGGACCTGCTGCGCCAGCGCGTCACCGAACTGCGCGAGGGCCGGCCCGGCGCCGCGCCCACCGGAGCCGCCGCCCCGCCGATAGCCCCGGACCCCGAACTCGTCCGGCTGCTCGGCTGGGCCCTGGACGCGCTCTCCGCCGTCGGCGCCCTCACCCTGCACGCCCGCTACGGCGACACCCCCGCGCGGGCCCGGCTCACCCCGCTCGGCGGCTGGGCGATGTGGACCAAGCTGGAACAGATCTGCATCGCCGCCCAGAGCCCGGCCGGCAACATCGAACAGTCCGCCGTCGGCATGCTGCGCGGCTGCGCCGGCCTCACCCCGGGGCCCGCCCGCGCCGAGTACCGCGCCTGGCTCGCCGCCCGCCCCACCGGCCCCGCCGTCGACGAGCTGCTGGAAGCCGCCCGCGGCGAGGACGCCCTCATCCGCTCGCTCGCCTTCGACGCCCTGCGCACCGTCGGCGCCCCCGCCCGCACCGCCGTGCGCGCCGCCGCCGGCGAACCGGTGCTCCGCCCCTACGCGCTGCTGTGGCTGGCCGAGCACGAGGGCGAGGGCCCGGCCGCCGACCCCGAGGAGGCACCGCTGACCGTCCTCACCCGCCAGGAGGCCACCTGGCTGTGGGTGGACACCGCCTCGGCCGCCCACGAGCACGGCTCCGGACAGCTGCTGCTCGACCACCTCGACTCCGCCCAGCAGCCCTCCATCCCGGAACTGCTCGCCGAGATCCGCACCTGCGGCCACCCGCACACCGTGCAGGTCCTGCTGGCACTCGCCGCTGCCCATCCCGACGCGGCCATCGCCAAACGGGTGCGCAGAGCGGCGTTCCAGGTGCACAACGGGGGCGCCTGAGCGCGGACGGGAGCGGGCTGGCGGGGGCGGGCACGCCGGAAACGGCTTGCGGGCCCCCGGTAAACTGCCCCCATGGACTTTTCGCTCCTCGTTGCCTAGCGGACGTACCGCGCCTCAGGAAGCTTCTGCCCGTACGTCCTCACCTGGAGTGATTCCGTGATTACCGCCACCGGTGTCGAGCTGCGCGCCGGCGCCCGCATCCTCATCGAGTCCGCGTCCTTCCGCATCGCCAAGGGCGACCGGATCGGTCTCGTGGGCCGCAACGGAGCCGGCAAGACCACCCTGACCAAGTGCCTGGCCGGCGAGGGCGTCCCCGCCGCCGGCACCATCACCCGCGGCGGCGAGACCGGCTATCTGCCGCAGGACCCGCGCACCGGCGACCTCGACGTGCTCGCCCGCGACCGGGTGCTCTCCGCACGCGGCCTGGACACCGTGCTGCGCGGCATGCGCGAGAACGAGCAGCGCATGTCCACCGGCAAGGGCGCCACCCGCGAGCGCGCCATGAAGAAGTACGAGCGCCTGGAGACCGAGTTCCTCACCAAGGGCGGCTACGCCGCCGAGGCCGAGGCGGCCACCATCGCCGCCAGTCTCGGCCTGCCCGACCGGGTCCTCGGCCAGCCCCTGCACACCCTCTCCGGCGGCCAGCGGCGCCGCGTCGAGCTGGCCCGCATCCTCTTCTCGGACGCCGACACCCTGCTGCTCGACGAGCCCACCAACCACCTCGACGCCGACTCCATCGGCTGGCTGCGCGACTTCCTGAAGACCTACCGGGGCGGCCTGGTGGTCATCTCCCACGACATCGAGCTGGTCGAGACCGTCGTCAACAAGGTCTTCTACCTCGACGCCAACCGCTCCCGCATCGACATCTACAACATGGGCTGGAAGCAGTACCTGGCCCAGCGCGAGGCGGACGAGAAGCGCCGCAAGCGCGAGCGCGCCAACGCCGAGAAGAAGGCCGCCGCCCTCAACGCCCAGGCCGACAAGATGCGCGCCAAGGCCACCAAGACCGTCGCCGCGCAGAACATGGCCCGCCGCGCCGAGCGGCTGCTGTCCGGCCTGGAGGAGCAGCGGCAGCAGGACAAGGTCGCCAAGCTGCGCTTCCCCGACCCCGCGCCGTGCGGCAAGACGCCGCTGATGGCCGAGGGCCTGTCCAAGTCGTACGGCTCGCTGGAGATCTTCACCGATGTCTCGCTCGCCATCGACAAGGGCTCCCGGGTGGTGATCCTTGGCCTTAACGGCGCCGGCAAGACCACCCTGCTGCGGCTCCTGGGCGGCGTGGAGGAGCCGGACACCGGCCGGGTCACCCCGGGCCACGGCCTCAAGCTCGGGTACTACGCCCAGGAGCACGAGACCCTGGACCCCGACCGCACCGTCCTGGAGAACATGCGCTCGGCCGCCCCCGACATGGACCTGGTCGCCATCCGCAAGACCCTGGGCTCCTTCCTGTTCTCCGGCGACGACGTGGACAAGCCCGCCGGAGTGCTCTCCGGCGGGGAGAAGACCCGGCTGGCCCTGGCCACCCTGGTGGTCTCCTCCGCCAATGTGCTGCTGCTCGACGAGCCGACCAACAACCTCGACCCGGCCAGCCGCGAGGAGATCCTGGGCGCGCTGCGCTCCTTCACCGGCGCCGTCGTCCTGGTCACCCACGACGAGGGCGCGGTCGAGGCGCTCCAGCCGGAGCGCATCATCCTGCTCCCCGACGGGGTGGAGGACCTGTGGGGCAAGGACTACCTGGACCTGGTGGCCCTCGCCTGACGAGCGGCCGGTCCGCCGGATGTGATCATCCGGGATGGATCATTCGGCCCAGCCTTGATCCTTCATATGAGTGAGGGCGGCTCGTACCGCGGCGTGTCAGTGCGCCGGTCGTACGACCGCCCCACTCCGGCCGCCCCGCCCGCCGCCGGACCCCGCTGACCAGCGCATTCGGCCCGGCGGTCACAGGCGGGCAGCGGAAGAGGACCGTTCGGGCAGGCGCCGGCCCGCCGCGACGCGCCGGTCACCCGTTGTCCGCTTGTCGTACGGACATCGTCGAATGGGTGGCCAGGAAGCCGGATAGGGGTGATCATGAGAGTCAGTTCGGAGAGTCCAACAGCGCACTTCCCACGAGGAGGCACGGGTGGCCGAGACTCTGAAGAAGGGCAGCCGGGTAACCGGCGCCGCACGCGAGAAGCTCGCGGCGGACCTCAAGCGTAAATACGAATCCGGCGCGAGCATCCGGGCACTGGCCGAGGAGACCGGCCGGTCGTACGGGTTCGTGCACCGCATGCTGAGCGAGGCCGACGTCACCCTGCGGGGCCGGGGCGGCGCGACGAGAGGCAAAAAGACCCCGGCGGCCTGATCCCCGCCCGGCCGGGGGCGGATAATCTGACCCGATGACGCTGCTGGAGAAGGACGGTGTACGGGTCACCGTCGACGCCGACGGTGCCCTCGCGACCGTCACCCTGACCAACCCGGCCAAGCGCAACGCCCAGACGCCCGCCCTGTGGCGGGCGCGGGCCGAGGCC
>NZ_JBHWJL010000279.1:0-6991 GCF_042731495.1 Streptomyces sp. NPDC059853 | reverse complement strand
GTGCACGGCGGCGTACTCTCCGGCGAGCCAGGGCGCCAGGTCCTCGATGAGCGGGCCCAGCGCCGCCGGGTCGGCGGTCGGCCGCCGCGCGGTGGCCGCCGCCCGGCGCATCTGCCCGGCGCGCTGCGGGTAGCTGCGCCCGAAGATCTCGGCCGACCGCTCCAGGTCACTGGTCCAGCCGCCCCAGCGCGGCATCACGAGGGTGAACCCGGTGCGGACCAGCCGCCGCCCGACCCGCCGGGCCAGCGCCCGGCGCTCGGCCCCGGTGGCGGCGGTGGCCGCCGCGTGGCGCCAGCCGGGGAGGAGGCGGGCCAGATCGCCGTTGGTCTCCCGGGCCAGCAGGGAGGTGGGGCGGTAGCGGGGCAAGCGGTCCGCGAGATCGGGGCCGAGCAGCGGGGTGCACAGGCAGGCGAGGAAGAACCCGGCGTCGTACCGCTGGGACGCGCTCAGCAGTTCGTCCCGGCCGGAGAGCAGGATGCCCACCCCGTCGATCTGGGGGAACGCGGCGTCGAGGGCGGTGCCCAGCGCCGTGGCGTCGGCGCGCTCGGCCGGGCCCGGCGGGCGGTGGAGCGCGAGCTGGAGGTCGAGGTCGGAGACCCCGGGGACGGCGGTGCCGCGCGGGACGCTGCCGTAGAGGTACGCGCTGTGCAGCCGGTCCGGGCCGAACACCGCGCCGATCCGTTCGCGCGCCGCCGCGACGACCGGGACGAACGCCTCGCCCACGCGGGCGAGCGACCCCTCCCGCGCGATGGTCCCGTCCGGTCGCAGCCCCCGGTCGTTTGCCTCCACACCGTCACTGTGCCGCCGCGCCGCCGGTCCGGCCAGCGGATTTCCCGGGGGCGGCCACGTCAGATCAGGTCGGCGGTCTCCAGCTCGAATCCGAACGGCTCCGGCAGCAGCAGGGACTTGCCGTAGGTCACCGAGAGGACCGTCCGGTAGTCGTTGGTGCCCGGCTCGCTGTGCAGGGTGACGGTCTCCAGTTCACGGTCGCACAGCAGATAGAGCGGGATGCCCGCCCGCGCGTAGCAGCGCCGCTTGAGGGTCCGGTCCCGTTCGGCCCGGCTGCTGGTCACCTCGACGGTCATCGCCACCCCGTCGCAGGGCATCCAGGAGGGCGCGTCCCGGAACAGATCATCCGCCAGCGGTGCGACGGTGAGGTCCGGGATCACGTGGTCGGTGGGCAGCGGGCCCAGCCGGGGGACCGTGAGTCCCTTGTGACCCGAGACATCCAGCTCCACCGTCGAGTGGGTCAGGATCTGCCGGACGAGCGTGCTGATGTGGTCCTCGTGATGACCGTCCGGGACCGGCGACACGACGATCTCTCCCTCGATCAGTTCCGCCCTGATCCCGTCCGGAAGGACCGGATCCAGGTCCAGAAAAGTCTCCAGGAGGACCTCCGCCTCGGCGGGCATGGGCCCGTGCGGCATGACCGTCCTCGTCACCTCCTCGCGTTCGCCGGCCATCCTCGTCCCTGGCCGACCGCACGCGCCAGGGCAAACGATCTTCTTCACGCAAAAGAGGACAACCGGAGAAATGGTTGACGGACCGTGTGCGGCGATGGCCTGGGGGTTGCCCGGTGTATTCGTCGGTGGTGGCGGGTGTGGATCGCCCTTGAGTGGAGTAGACTCAACTTATCGCACGTCCCATGAGGCAAGCCGAGGAGTAACGCGACGTGACTGCCGAGCTGACCAACCGGAGCCGGGAAGCGATCAGTGGCGCCAATGACCGGGCGCTCACCGATGGGCACAGTGACATCACCCCGGCGCATCTGCTGCTCGCCCTGCTCGAAGGGCAGGACAACGAGAACATCCGCGATCTGCTCGCCTCCGCCGGTGCCGACGCTGCGGCGCTGCGGTCCGGTGCCGAGCGGCTGCTCGGGGCGCTGCCCACCGTGCAGGGCAGCACCGTCAGCCGCCCGCAGCCCAACCGCGAGCTGATGGCCGTCCTCGCCGACGCGGGGCGCCGGGCCGGCGACCTCGGGGACTCCTTTGTCTCCACCGAACACCTCCTCATCGCGATCGCCGCCAAGGGCGGCAAGGCCGGCGAGCCGCTGGACCCCCAGGCCCTCACCGACGCGTTCCAGAACGCCCGGGGTTCCCGGCGCATCACCACCGCCGACCCCGAGAACACCTACAAGGCGCTGGAGAAGTACGGCACCGACTTCACCGCCGCCGCCCGCGAGGGCAAGCTCGACCCCGTCATCGGCCGCGACCACGAGATCCGCCGCGTCGTGCAGGTGCTCTCCCGCCGCACCAAGAACAACCCGGTCCTCATCGGCGAGCCCGGCGTCGGCAAGACCGCCGTCGTCGAAGGACTGGCCCAGCGCATCGTCAAGGGCGACGTCCCCGAGTCCCTGAAGAACAAGCGCCTGGTCTCCCTCGACCTCGGCGCCATGGTGGCCGGGGCCAAGTACCGGGGCGAGTTCGAGGAACGGCTGAAGGCCGTCCTCGCCGAGATCAAGGCGTCCGACGGCCAGATCGTCACCTTCATCGACGAGCTCCACACCGTCGTCGGGGCGGGCGCGGGCGGCGACTCCGCCATGGACGCGGGCAACATGCTCAAGCCCATGCTGGCCCGCGGCGAGCTGCGCATGGTCGGCGCGACCACCCTGGACGAGTACCGCGAGCGCATCGAGAAGGACCCGGCCCTCGAACGCCGCTTCCAGCAGGTCCTGGTGGCCGAGCCCGGGGTCGAGGACTCCATCGCGATCCTCCGCGGCCTCAAGGGGCGCTACGAGGCGCACCACAAGGTCCAGATCGCCGACGCCGCGCTGGTGGCCGCCGCCACCCTCTCCGACCGCTACATCACCTCCCGCTTCCTCCCCGACAAGGCCATCGACCTGGTGGACGAGGCCGCCTCCCGGCTCCGGATGGAGATCGACTCCTCCCCGGTGGAGATCGACGAACTCCAGCGCTCGGTCGACCGGCTCCGCATGGAGGAGCTGGCCCTGGTCAACGAGTCCGACGCCACCTCCCGGGAGCGGCTGGCCCGGCTGCGCCGCGAACTCGCCGACCGCGAGGAGGAACTGCGCGGCCTCACCGCCCGCTGGGAGAAGGAGAAGCAGGGCCTCAACCGCGTCGGCGAGCTGAAGGAGCGGCTGGACGACATGCGCGGCCAGGCCGAGCGCGCCCAGCGCGACGGCGACTTCGAGACCGCCTCCAAGCTGCTGTACGCCGAGATCCCGGCTCTGGAACGGGAGCTGGCGGACGCCGCCGAGGCCGAACAGGAGACCGCCGCCCGCGCGACCATGGTCAAGGAGGAGGTCGGCCCCGACGACATCGCCGATGTGGTCTCCTCCTGGACCGGCATCCCGGCCGGCCGGCTGCTGGAGGGGGAGAGCGAGAAGCTGCTGCGGATGGAGGAGGAGCTGGGCCGCCGGCTCATCGGCCAGACCGACGCCGTACGGGCCGTCTCCGACGCCGTGCGTCGCTCCCGGGCCGGGGTCGCCGACCCCGACCGGCCCACCGGCTCGTTCCTCTTCCTCGGCCCGACCGGCGTCGGCAAGACGGAGCTGGCCAAGGCCCTGGCCGACTTCCTCTTCGACGACGAACGCGCCATGGTCCGCATCGACATGAGCGAGTACAGCGAGAAGCACTCGGTGGCCCGGCTGGTCGGCGCGCCCCCCGGCTACGTGGGGTACGAGGAGGGCGGTCAGCTCACCGAGGCGGTCCGCCGCCGCCCGTACACGGTCGTGCTGCTGGACGAGGTGGAGAAGGCGCACCACGAGGTGTTCGACATCCTGCTCCAGGTGCTGGACGACGGCCGGCTGACGGACGGCCAGGGCCGTACCGTCGACTTCCGCAACACGATCCTCATCCTCACCTCCAACCTCGGCAGCCAGCACCTCATGGATCCGCTCGCCAAGCCGCACGAGCAGCGCGAGCAGGTGCTGGCGGCGGTGCGGGCCGCGTTCCGTCCCGAGTTCCTGAACCGGCTGGACGATCTGGTGATCTTCAGCGCGCTGGGCACCGCCGAGCTGAGCCGGATCGCCCGGCTCCAGATCGACTCGCTCCAGCGCCGGCTCGCCGACCGCCGGCTCACCCTGGAGATCACCGACCCCGCGCTGACCTGGCTGGCCGAGCAGGGCCTGGACCCGGCCTACGGTGCCAGGCCGCTGCGCCGGCTGGTGCAGACCGCGATCGGCGACCAGCTGGCGCGGCGCATCCTGGCCGGCGAGGTCCGGGACGGGGACACCGTGCGGGTCGAGCCGGACCCGGACGGCGGCGCCCTGCGGGTGACGCCGGCGGCGGCCGGGTGAGGTGATCTTTCCCGCCCCGTACTGCTTGCCAGAACGGGGCGGGGATGAGCGAGGATGGCAGTGTCTCCTTAACCGAGGAAAGGGACCCATCCCGTGTCTGTCGATCCCTCCGCAATTCCGAACTTCGGCGGCCAACCGGAGAAGCCGGATAACAAGACCCCTGGTCAGGGCGGAGCGAGGAAGCCGGCCGGGCCGATCATGCCCAACCAGGACCTGATCAAGCAGCTGCTGGAGCGCATGAAGCTGAAGTACGTGACGGACAAGGAGGGCGACCTGGTCGCCCCCTGGGAGAAGTTCCGCACGTATTTCATGTTCCGTGGTGAGAAGCAGCAGCGGATCCTGTCCGTCCGGACCTTTTACGACCGGCCGCACACCATCGAGGAAAAGGGCCGGCTGCTGGAGACCATCGACGAGTGGAACCGCCGCACGCTGTGGCCGAAGGTCTACACCCACACCAATGACGACGGCACGGTCCGTCTCATCGGTGAGGCGCAGATGCTCATCGGCCTCGGCGTGGCCCCGGACCACTTCGTGAACACCGCCGTCAGCTGGATCCGGGCGGCCATCGAGTTCGACAAGTGGCTGGTGGAGACCCTCGGTCTGGAGAAGGACGCCGAGTCGGGCGACGACGAGGGCGGCAACGGCGGCAACGGCGAGAACAACGGCACCGACGGGAACGGGAACGAGGGCGGCACGGGCGGCGGGGCCGCCTCGTGATCGTCGCCTTCTCCGTCACCCCCATCGGCGCCGGTGAGGATGTCGGCGAGGCGGTCGCCGCCGCCGTCCGCGTCGTCCGCGACAGCGGTCTGCCGAACCGCACCGACGCCATGTTCACCAGCATCGAGGGCGAGTGGGACGAGGTGATGGACGTCGTCAAGCGCGCCACCGAGGCCGTCCAGGCGCACGCCGCCCGCGTCTCCCTCGTCCTCAAGGCCGACCTGCGCGAGGGCGTCACCGACGGGCTGACCACCAAGGTCGCCACCGTCGAACGCCTCCTCGGCGAGAGCTGACCGGCACGGCCGGCACCCACCGAGAAGACGGGCCCCGGGGGAGGGAACCCCCGGGGCCCGTCCGCGTGCCGTACGGCCTCACACCACCGCCGTGTCCTCCTCGGCGAAGTGGCAGGCCACCGGGTGCCCGGTGCCCCGGTCCTTCAGCTGCGGCTCCTCGGTGGCGCAGATGTCCTGCGCCTTCCAGCAGCGGGTGCGGAACCGGCAGCCGCTCGGCGGGTCCAGCGGGCTGGGCACATCACCGGTGAGGACGGTACGGCGCCGCCGCCGCTCCTTCTTCGGGTCCGCGAGCGGCGCCGCCGACAGCAGCGCCTGCGTGTACGGGTGCGAGGGGCGCTCGTACACCTCGGAGCGGGTGCCGGTCTCCACCACCTTGCCCAGGTACATCACCGCCACCCGGTCGGAGATGTGCCGCACCACCGACAGGTCGTGCGCGATGAAGACGTACGCCACGCCCAGCCGGTCCTGGATGTCCTCCAGCAGGTTCACGACCCCGGCCTGCACCGACACGTCCAGCGCCGACACCGGCTCGTCCAGCACCAGCAGCTTCGGGGACAGCGCCAGCGCCCGCGCGATGCCGATGCGCTGCCGCTGGCCGCCGGAGAACTCGTGCGGGTAGCGGTTGCCGTGCTCGGGGCTCAGCCCCACCAGCCGCAGCAGCTCCGCGACCCGGTCCTTGCCGCCGTCGCGCCACTGCCCCTGCACCTTCAGCGGCTCGGCGATGATGTCGTTCACCGGCAGCTTCGGGTTGAGCGAGGCGTACGGGTCCTGGAAGACCATGCCCGTCTCGCGCTGCACCGGCCGCAGCTGGGCCGGCTTGAGGCCGGTGATCTCCTTGCCGTCGAACGTCACCGACCCGGAGGTCGGCTTGATCAGCTGGAGCACGGCCCGCCCGGTGGTGGACTTGCCGCAGCCCGACTCGCCGACCACGCCCAGGGTCTCGCCGGCGCGGACGCCGAACGACACCCCGCTGACGGCCTGCACCTGGCCCACGACCCGGCGGAAGAGCCCGCCGCCGCGCACCGGGAAGTTGACCACCAGGTCGGTGACGGTGAGCAGTTCCTCGCCTGATGTGGTGTTCTCGGGGGCCTTGGACAGGTCCGTGGTCGCCGTCATCACCCCTCCTCGCTTTCCGTGATGGGGGAGCTGTCGTCGCGGAAGAACGCGGTCGGGTCGTCCGCCTCGGCCAGCCGGTCGCTGTGGTGGCAGGCCGCCCGGTGGCCCTCGCCGGCCTCCGTCAGCTCGGGTTCGCTCTCCGTGCACTCCGCCGTCGCCAGCGGGCAGCGCGGCGCGAAGGGGCAGCCGGCCGGCAGATGGATCAGGGACGGGGGCGTGCCGGTGATCGGCCGCAGCCGGTCCTCGCGGTCGCCGTCGAGGGACGGGATCGACCCCAGCAGACCGGCGGTGTACGGCATCCGCGGCTCGTAGAACACCTGGTCGGTGCCGCCGATCTCGACCGGCTTGCCCGCGTACATCACCAGGGTGCGGTGCGCCATCCCGGCGATCACCCCGAGGTCGTGGGTGATCATCAGGATCGCCGCGTTGACCTCGTCCTTGACCTCCAGCAGCTTCTCCAGGATCTGCGCCTGGACGGTGACGTCGAGCGCCGTGGTGGGCTCGTCGGCGATGATGACGTCCGGGTCGTGGTTGTTAGCCCTTGGGGTAATCAACCCCCGCCCCCACACCCCCGAGAACCAGGGCGGGTACGCGCCCCCACGCGTAA
>NZ_JBHWJL010000278.1:0-6997 GCF_042731495.1 Streptomyces sp. NPDC059853 | reverse complement strand
GGTCAGCTCCTCGCGGGCGGTGCGTTCGGCCCAGGCCCGGCCGCCCGCGTCCTCCACCAGCCGGGACAGTTCACCGACCTCGGTCGACTCGGCCTCCGGATCGCTGTACAGGGCGGCGAGCCGCTGCCCGGCCGGGGTGTCCGAGTCCAGGGCGGCGACCACCGGCAGTGACTTCTTGCGGCTGATCAGATCGGCGCCGGCCGGCTTGCCGGTGACGGCCGGATCGCCCCAGATGCCCAGCAGATCGTCCGTCAGCTGGAAGGCCATGCCCAGGTGCGTGCCGAACCGGTGCAGCAGATCGGCCTGTTCCAGGCTGCCGCCGCCCCACAGGGCGCCCAGCGCACAGGAGACGGCGAGCAGGGCCGCGGTCTTCTGCTCGGTCATGGCCAGGCATTCGGCCAGGGACACATGGGAGCGTTCCTCGAAGCCGATGTCGGTCTGCTCGCCCTCGATGAGCCGGGTGGTGGCCTCGCTCAGCCAGCGGATACCGGTGACGGTGTGCGGCTGCGGAGGGCCCTCGCACAGCACCCGCCCGGCGTGGATGAGCAGCGCGTCCCCGGCCAGCAGCGCGGCGGAGGACCCGAACACCGTCCAGGCGGTGGCCCGGTGCCGGCGGGTGGTGTCACCGTCCAGGATGTCGTCGTGGAGCAGCGAGAAGTTGTGCACCAGTTCCACCGCGACGGCCGGTGGCAGGGCCGAGGTGGCCGTGCCGCCCACCGCCTCGGCGCAGGTCAGCACCAGGGCCGGCCGCAGTGCCTTGCCCTGGGGAGCGTTCTCGGGCCGGCCCGCGCTGTCCACCCAGCCGAAGTGATAGGCCGCGACCCGGGAGACGGGCGCGGGCAGCCGCTCGGTCCAGGACCGCAGGGCCGGGTCCAGGAGTTCGCGGGTCCTGATGAGGGTGTCCTGGGCGGTGTTCTGCCCTGACACCAGGTCGGGGACGGGGGTCATGGACGGGGTCTCCCTTTCCTCGGCTGACGGATGACCGGGGACGGCGCCGGACGGCGGCCGTCCGGCGGTGAACGCGTGGCGCTGTCAGCTTGACCGCTTTTCGGACAGGGCGGAACAGCGCATTCCGGATGGAATTCACGCCGGTCGCGCTCCCGTGCGCCCGCTTGAAGCGCCGTCGATCGGCTGACCTGCGGCCTCGGCGCCCGATCCCTCGTGGCATGGCGCGCGCGGGACGGACCCTGATCTCCTGTTCCCCTCCGCGCCCGCCGTCGGCCGGAGGCGGGGGCGGGGGCGGGCGGCAGGGGGCCGGATTTTGACGGGCCGCGCCCGTGGGATGCATACTTATTCGGGACCGCGCATGCATTCAAGGGAGAGGCCCGTGACCGACACCGCACCCAACGACGTCAAGCTGTGGGGCGGCAGGTTCGCCGACGGCCCGGCCGCCGCCCTGGAGAAGCTCAGCGCCTCCGTCCACTTCGACTGGCGGCTCGCCCCGTACGACATCGCCGGCTCGCGCGCCCACGCCCGGGTGCTGCACCGCGCCGGGCTGCTCACGGCCGACGAGCTGGAGCGCATGCAGGCGGGCCTCGACCGGCTGGCGGCCGACGTCGCCGACGGCTCCTTCACCGGCACCATCGCCGACGAGGACGTGCACACCGCGCTGGAGCGCGGCCTGCTGGAGCGGCTCGGCCCCGAGCTCGGCGGCAAGCTGCGGGCCGGCCGGTCCCGCAACGACCAGGTCGCCACCCTCTTCCGGATGTATCTGCGCGACCACGCCCGGATCATCGGCGGCCTCGTCGCCGACCTCCAGGAGGCGCTGATCGGGCTGGCCGAGGCCCACCCGGACGTCGCCATGCCCGGCCGCACCCACCTCCAGCACGCGCAGCCCGTGCTCTTCGCCCACCATGTGCTGGCCCACTTCCAGGCCCTGTCGCGCGACGCCCAGCGGCTGCGGCAGTGGGACGAGCGCACCGCCGTCTCGCCCTACGGTTCGGGCGCGCTGGCCGGCTCCTCGCTCGGGCTCGACCCGCGGGCCGTCGCCGAGGACCTCGGGTTCGAGGGCGGCTCGGTGGCCAACTCGATCGACGGCACCGCCTCCCGGGACTTCGTCGCCGAGTTCGCCTTCATCACGGCGATGATCGGCGTCGACCTCTCCCGGATCGCCGAGGAGATCATCATCTGGAACACGAAGGAGTTCTCCTTCGTCACGCTCCACGACGCGTTCTCCACCGGTTCCTCGATCATGCCGCAGAAGAAGAACCCCGACATCGCCGAGCTGGCGCGCGGCAAGTCCGGCCGGCTGATCGGCAACCTCACCGGGCTGCTGGCCACCCTCAAGGCCCTCCCGCTCGCCTACAACCGCGACCTCCAGGAGGACAAGGAGCCCGTCTTCGACTCCTGCGACCAGCTGGAGATCCTGCTCCCCGCCTTCACCGGCATGCTCGCCACCCTCACCGTCCACCGGGAGCGGATGGCCGAACTGGCGCCCGCCGGCTTCTCGCTGGCCACCGACATCGCCGAGTGGCTGGTCAAGGAAGGCGTGCCGTTCCGCGAGGCGCACGAGACCGCCGGCGAGTGCGTCAAGGTCTGCGAGGCGGCGGGCATCGAGCTGGACGAGCTGACCGACGAGCAGTTCGCGAAGATCTCCCCCCGGCTGACCCCGCGGGTGCGCACGGTCCTCAATGTGCCGGGCGCCCTGGCGGCCCGCGACGCCCGCGGCGGCACCGCCCCCTCCGCCGTCGCCGCACAACTCGCCGAGGCCAAGGCCGACCTGGCCGTCCAGCGCGCCTGGAGCACCCCCGCCGGCGACTGACCGGCGGGCAGCGACGGGGCGGCCGGCCCGGTGCGGGGACACCGGCCGGCCGCCCGCCGTACCCGCTACTCGCCGGGGAACCGCAGCCCGATCCGCTCCCGCGCCGCGTCCAGGGTCCGCATCACCGCCAGAGTGCCCTCCAGCGGCACCAGCGGCGACTCCGTCTCACCCGCCCGCAGCGCCCGCATCACCTCGGCGGCCTGATGGGCGTACGTCTGGTGCGGGCCGAAACCGTGGAACTCCTCCGGCTCCGCGCCCTCCCGGTGCAGCGTGAACCGCTCCGGGAAGAAGAATCCGCCCGGCAACGCGATACGGCCCGCCGACCCGGTGACCGAGGCGCCGTTCGCGGTGCCCGCCACCAGCGAACAGGTCAGCGCCGCCAGCGCCCCGCTGTCGTAGCCGAGCAGCAGCCCCGTGTTCTCGTCCACGCCGTCGCTCATCCGCGCCCACGCGGTGACCGCCTGCGGCTCCCCGAGCAGCAACTGGGCGAAGGACACCGGATACACGCCCAGATCCAGCAGCGCCCCGCCGCCGAGCGCGGGGTTCCGCAGCCGGTGCTCCGGCGGTATCGGCCCGGCGAGCCCGAACTCGGCGTGCACCGAGCGGATCTCCCCGATCGCCCCGTCCCGCACCAGCTCGGTGAGCCGGCGGATCGCCGGATTGCAGTACATCCACATGGCCTCCATCAGGAAGAGGCCGCGCTCCCGGGCGAGCGCCACCAGGTCCTCGGCCTCGGCGGCGTTCAGCGTGAAGGGCTTCTCGCACAGCACGGGCTTCCCGGCCAGCAGGGCGGTCCGCACGGCGGAGTGGTGCGCGCTGTGCGGCGTCGCCACGTACACGACGTCCACCTCCGGGTCCTCGGCCAGCTCGCGCCAACTGCCGTACGCCCGCGGCAGCCCGAACCGCTCGGCGAACGCCCGGGCCGCCTCCGGGGTGCGCGAGCCCACCGCCACCACCTCCGCGTCGGGCATCGCGACGATGTCCGCGGTGACCGCCGCGGCGATCGAACCCGTGGCCAGAATCCCCCATCTGACGGGGGATATCGGGCCCTGTGTGGCCTCGCTCATCAGGCCTTCCTCCACGCTGCTGACCGGCCGGGGCCGGATTGTCAGTGGCACTCCTTAAAGTTCGATCATCGTAGGCACGGAGTGGCCGTGCCGACAGATCCGGGCCCGATCCGGGCAGCTGCACGCTGCCTTCGGGCGGCCACAGGGGAGATGGTGATGGGGTGGATCAGCGCGGGCGCCTATGAGGTGGCGCTCGACGACGGTGGCAAGGTCATCTGCCGCAACGCGAAGGGCCGGCAGCTGAAGACCGTGCCCCCGAAGATCGCGGACGACCCGGCGGTCGTCGGACTGCGGCAGCTGACCGAATGGCTCGACCGGCACCAGCGCGAATGCCTGGCCACGGTGGAGCGCTGGATGATCCGCTCGCTGCCCGTCCCGACCGCCGCCCTCGTCGCCCTGTGGCCGGACACCGCCTGGCGGGCGGCGCTGCGCGACCTCGTCGTCACCGACACCGACGGCACCGTGGCCGGCTACCTGCGCGACGCCGACGCGGCCCGCGGCCTCGGCCTGGTCGATCTGGACGGCGACAGCGTCCGCATCACCCCCGGCCAAATCCGGGTCCCGCACCCGGTCCTCCTGGACGACCTGGACGAGCTGCGCGACTTCGCCACCGAACTCGACCTGCGGCAGGGCGTGCAGCAACTGCACCGCGAGGTGTTCCGGCGCACCACCGAGGACCCGCGCGCCCACTCCGTCGACACCTACGCCGGCGGCGTCTACCAGCGCTTCCGCTTCCTGGCGGGCCGCGCCGTCGCCCACGGCTACCGGGTGCGCGGCGGCCAGGCCGTGCTGTCCGTCGTCGAGGACGGCCGCACCGTCGAGGCCCGGATGTGGCTCGGCGACGCCGGCTACGACGAGGCGGAGACCGGCCCCCTGAGCTGGACCACCGAGGACGGGACCGCGCTGGCCCTCGGCGACGTGGGCCCGGTGGCCTGGTCGGAAGGCATGCGCATGGCTGCGGACCTCTACGCGGGACGGGACATCACGAGCAGCGAGGAGCGGGCATGAGCGGCAACGACACCACCACCACGGCCACCGCCGAGCAGCGGGCCGCCGCCCTGCTGGAGGCCGGCGCCATCCTGCCGCCCGCCACCCTCGACGGCGACGACACCGACACCCTGACCGCCCGCAGCTACCGCCACCCGGTCCTGCCGGGACGCACCGTCGTCCGCCTGGTGCCCGGCACCCTCGGCGAGGCCGAGGACCTGGCGCTGGACTTCCTCGGCCTCACCCGGGAGCCGGACGCCCCCGCCATCGGCCAGGTGCGCCGCGAAACCCTGGGCTTCCCCGCCTGGGCCCTGGTCAACGACCCGGCCAACGGCCACCACGCCCTCGCCCTCGTCCAGGACATCGAACGGCTCGCCGCCATGGCCGCCACCCGGGCGGGCGCGGCCAAGGAAGGGTTCGACGCGCTCGGCGCCCGCCTCGACCGCTCCGCCCCGCACTTCCTGCCCACCTTCTACGAACAGGCCGCCCGCGTCTTCCTCGCCCACGACAACACCCAGTACGCCGCCGCCTTCTTCGGCAAGGCCCGCGCCGCCGAGCGCGTGCACTCCCTGGAGATCGACGAGGCCCGGCAGCGCGCCGTCTTCCTGGAATTCGCCTTCGCGGGCGCCCTCACCGTCAAGGCCCTCAAGGAATACCTCAAGGACCTCACCGCCCGGCTGTCGCCCGGCGCCGCCTGGGCCGAATTCCGGCAGCTGACCGTCGAGCGCTGCGCCGCCGGTCTGCCCCCCTACGCCTCGCTCCCGCAGGACGCCCGCTCCCTGCTGCGTGCCGCCGGGCTCGACCGGGCACGGGAGGAACGGGACCTGCTGCGCGAACTGCTGGCCTCCCCGGCCGTTGTACGCGCCCCGCTCTCCTTCTGGCAGTCCTACCGCGAGCCCATCGTCGCGCTCGCCGCCGAGGAACCGGCCGTCCGGCGCCGGCTGCTGGAGTTCATCCCCGCGACCGCCGCCGACGAGGCGGCCGACACGCTGTGGCTGAGCCTGCTCGCCGACGCCGGCGCCCAGGATCTGCTCACCGCGCCGGACGCCGACGGCGACGCCCGAAGCGTGGACGCGGCCGACTGGCTCACCCGCTGGGCAGCCCACCTGCGCGGCGGCTGGCAGCGCACCGGCCGTTCCCCGCTCACCTACGCGCTCGTCGCGCGGATGGCGCCCCGGCTGCGCGCCGCGGGCCGGCCCACCACCATCGCCGCCGCCGGACGCTACGGCCGCACCGATCTCGAACTGCTCGACGCCGCCCTGGAACACGGCATCCCGGTGGCCGCCCCCAAGGGCTCCGGCGGCTGGAGCCGCGACCTGGAACAGTGGCTCGCCCAGCCGGCCGGCGAACGCCGCGACCTGGCGGCCGTCGCCGCCGACCCCCGGTTCGCGCCGCTGCTGTCGGCCGCCGTCGGCGACCTCGGCCGCCACCGCGACTCCCGCCGCCTCCTCGGCCAGATCGCCACCCACCCCGTGCTGCGCGCCGTCCTGCACGACTGGCTGGCCGCCCGCGCCGAGGAGTTCACCCGCGCCCCCGGCCTCCCCGGCGCCGACGCCGTCCTCAGCACCCTCCAGCCCTTCCGCACGGTGGCCGCCGAGGTGAACCCCCGGGCCGTGGCCCGGATCGCCGGCCACCGCACGGCCCCCGTGCTCGCCCACACCCTGCGGGCCGGCATCATCGACGAACTCGGCTGGCCCGCCCTGGAACAGGCCGTACGCCGACTGGACGCCACCGGCCGCTCCACCGGCAAGAACGGCTGGTTCGTCCTGGAGGACTCCTCCTGGCCGGTGCTCATCCTCGCCAACCCCGAGCGCGCCCTGGTCGTGGGCCCCGACGAGATCCTGCTCGACCACCCGCTGCGCATCCCCGACCGCATCGACAGCTGGTATACCCCCGACTTCCGCTACGTCGACGGCGAACTGTTCGTCCAGTGGCGGCAGGACGGCAAGCTCCGCGCCTACTGGTCCAGTCGCCCGGCCGAGGTCTTCACCCCCACCTACCGCGGCTCCGCCCACTGGCGCACCGCCCCCGCGCCCACCTCGCTCCCGCTGCCCGGCGGCGGCGCCGCCACCGGGACCGGCACGCTGCGCGCCGGTGACACCCAGCTGCCGACCGTGCGGTACGTGATGAGCGACGGCACCGGGCACTGGCGCCTCTCCCACCGCAGCCGCCCGGTGTGGAC
>NZ_JBHWJL010000277.1:0-6999 GCF_042731495.1 Streptomyces sp. NPDC059853 | reverse complement strand
CGGTCAGCACGAAGGACCAGCCCTCGATGCTGCCCTCGGGCGGGGTGCGGTAGGTGGCGCCGCGCTGGCTGTACGTCCAGTCGCCGCCGTTGGGAGCGTGCCAGTACGACCAGTACGCGGTGGCGGGCGGGGTGTCCACGCAGCTCTCCGTGTCGGCCCCCGGGCGGCCGTTGATGCGGCAGATGAACGCGTCGCCCCAGCGGGTGGTGCCGCCCACCTCGAAACCGGCGTTGCGCAGCGCCGCCAGCCCGTCGGCCTGCGGCCCCGGCGCGCACCGCACGACCCGGCCGCCGCCCAGCCGCTGGAAGTCGACCACGACGGTGACACCGCTGCTGTCCGGGCAGAACCCGGGGGTGCCCGCGACCGCCGCCCGCCCGGCCGGGGCCGCGGCCGCCGCCGTACCGGACAGCGTGGCGAGCAGAGCCAGCAACAGGCAGGCGACCGTGGCGCGGACGCGGGCGACGGGCATCGGATGCCTTTCCATCGGACCGGCACGGCGCGCGGCGGGGCCCGGGCATCCGCCCGCACGAGAAGACCCCTGGCGCGCTCTTCGGTGAAGAAAGCGGCAGGGGCCGACAGGCCGGGACGGCTGAGGGCTCCACGCTGCGGACCGTGACAGTGAGAAGCGGGTGTTCACGCCGGCGAGCCGAGTGATCCGACTCGCGACGCGGTACGCCGCACACGGTTGCAGGTCAGCGCCGGATTCGCACCGGCTTCCCTCGGTCGTCAACGCATGAAGTTATCCATCCCCCGAAAGGCGGAATCTCCGCCAGAATAGGCCCCCCACCTCGCATTTGACCAGACCTTTATCTGCGGGCTGATGTGCTGGATCATGCAGGAAGAACCACCCCGGCGATCATCGACCGGCCGCCCGACCGCGGCCCGCCCGGGGCGAGGGGGAGAGCAGCGCACATGACCAGCGCACCGCGGGACGCCCAATACCAGGGCCCCGAACTGGAGTTCACCGACGACGACGCACCCGACGCGGTGCGGGCGCTGCTGCGCGCGGCGCGCGACGCCCCCGAGGCGGGGGTGATCACCCACGCCCCCGACGGCTCGGGCGGCACGCTCCTGACGTATCCCGAATTGTTATCCCGTGCCCGCCTGCTGCTCGCCGGCCTGCGCGCCCACGGCACCCGCCCCGGCGACCCCGTCGTCCTCAGCGGCCTCCCCCTCGACACCTTCTTCCCCGCCCTCTGGGCCTGCCTCCTCGGCGGCGCCCACCCCGTCCCCATCGCCGCCCGCCCCGAGGACGGCTCCCCGGCCCTGACCCGGCTGCGCGGCACCGCCGCCCTGCTGAACGGCCCGCTGATCCTCACCGACGCCCCCGGCGCCACCGGCCTCGCCCGCACCGACCCCGGCCTGCGCGCCGTCGACACCGGCACCCTCCCGGCCGCGGGCCGCGCCCACGAGGACGTCCCCGACCCGCCCGGCCCGGACGGGCACGACACCGCCCTGCTGCTGCTCTCCTCCGGCAGCACCGGCACCCCCAAGGCCGTCCGGCTCACCCACCACGGCCTGGCCCTCTTCGGCGCCAGCACCCGCCGCATCCTCGACCTCCGCCCCGGCGACACCACCCTCAACTGGCTCCCGGTGGACCACAGCGGCGCCTTCCTCCTCTACCACCTGCTCGCCGTGTTCGCCGGCGCGACCAACGTCCACACCCCCACCGACGCCGTCCTGGCCGACCCGCTGCGCTGGCTCGACCTCCTCGAAGAACACCGCGCCACCCACAGCTGGGCCCCCGCCTTCGGCTTCCAGCTGGTCAGCGACGCCCTCACCACCGCCGCCGCCACCGGCACGCCGCGCGAGCGCGACCTGAGCCGGGTGCGCTCCCTGGTCTGCGGCGGCGAACGCGTCACCGAACCCGTCATGAGCCGCTTCCTCGCCGCCACCGGCCGCTACGGGCTGCGCGCCCACCACCTCGTGCCCGCCTGGGGCATGACCGAGACCGTCACCGGCATCACCTGGGGCCGCCTCGACCGGCCCGGCACCGTCCAGCGCGTCCTGCGCGACAGCCTGGAGGGCGAGGTCCGCCCCGCACCGCCGGACGCCCCCGACCGCTCCGTCCTCACCCTCGTCGCCTCCGGGGCCCCCGCCCACCGGTCGGCGATCCGGGTGGTGGACGACCAGGGCCGGCTCCTGCCCGAACGGCACATCGGCCGCCTCCAGGTCGCCTCACCCCGGATCACCCCCGGCTACGCCCACGACCCGGAGGCGGACGCCCTCGCTTTCCCGGACGGCCCCCACTGGCTGGACACCGGAGACCTCGCCTATCTGACGGACGGCCAGCTCGTGATGACCGGCCGCCGCAAGGACGTCATCATCCTCAACGGCCTCAACGTGCTCTGCCAGGAGATCGAGGAGGCCGCCGCCACGGCCGACGGAGTACGGGCCGGCGCCGTCGCCGCCTGCGGCGTCCCCGGCGAGCAAGGCGGCAGCGAGACCCTCGCCGTCTTCTTCGTCGGCGGCACCGACCCGGCCGCCGACGACCGGACCGCCCGCGCCGTCCGCGCCGCCCTCTTCGAACGCCTGCGGCTCACGGCCGACCGGGTCGTCGCCGTCCCCGAGGCCCGCTTCCCCCGCACCCCGGCCGGCAAGATCCGCCGCGCCGAACTGCTGGAACGCCTGCTGGCCGGAGCGTTCGACCCGCCGGACACCCGTGCCGTGGCCGCCGCCGAGGTGAGCGCCGTCCTGGGCCGCCCGGTCACGGGCGACGAGGACACCCCCTTCTACGAACTGGGCCTGGACTCCGTGCGCATGGTGCGCCTGCGGGCCCGCCTGGAGCAGGCCCTGGAACGGCCGGTGCCACAGACCGCGCTCTTCGAGCACCCGACCGTCACGGCGCTCGCCGCCCATCTGGCGGAGGCCGCCGCCCCCCTGCCGGAGCAGGCCGCCGAGCCGGGGACGGGGACGGAGGTCCTGGGCACGTCCGCCCCGGGCGCCGGCGCTCCGGACACCGCTGCCCCGGCTGCCACCGACCCGGGCGCCGACGCGTCGGGCGCATCCGCGCCGACCGGGGGCGCCGACCGGCGGATCGCGGTCATCGGCATGGCGGCGCGGTTCCCCGGGGCCCCCGACATCGACACCTACTGGCGCAACCTGCACGACGGAGTGGACAGCGTCCGCAGGTTCCCGTCCCCGCCGGACGGCGAGCGGGTCCGCGTCATGGGCACGATCCAGGACATCGACGCCTTCGACGCCGACTTCTTCGGCATCACCCCGCGCGAAGCCGGCCACACCCATCCCGCCCAGCGGCTGTTCCTGGAGATCTGCCACCGCGCGCTGGAGCACAGCGGTCACGCGGGCGGCGAGGAGAGCAGGGGCCGGACGGCGGTGTTCGCCGGGAGCGGCATGCAGCTGTACGGCCATCAGGGTCCCGGGCCCGGCCCGGCGGACCCCACGGCCGCCGATCCGGTCGAGGCGATGCAGCGGGCGCTCGGCACGCAGCCCGACTTCCTCGCCACCCGTGTCGCCTACCGCCTCGGGCTCACCGGCCCGGCCATCGGCGTCCAGACCGCCTGCTCCTCCGCCCTGGTGGCGGTGCACCTCGCCGCCCAGGCCCTGCTCAGCGGCGACGCCGACGTGGCCCTGGCCGGAGCCGCCGCCGTCCACCCCGCGCAGGACACCGGCTACCGCCCGCACCCCGGCTCGATCCTCTCGCCCAGCGGACGCTGCCGCCCCTTCGACGCGGCGGCCGACGGCACCGTCGGCGGCAACGGCGTGGCCGCCGTCGTGCTCAAACGCCTCGACCGGGCCCTCGCCGACGGCGACACGGTGCACGCCGTGCTCCTGGGTTCCGCGGTCAACAACGACGGGGCGGCCAAGGTCGGCTTCAGCGCCCCCGGCGTGGCGGGCCAGACCGCCGTCGTCCGCGACGCGCTGCGGGCGGCCGGCATCGCCGGTGAGACCGTCTCCTACGTCGAGGCCCACGGCACCGGCACCGCCCTCGGCGACCCGGTGGAGTTCGAGGCCCTGGCCCGCGCCCTCGGCGAGGGCACCGACCGGACCGGCTTCTGCGCTGTGGGCTCCGTCAAGTCCGGCATCGGCCACCTGGACACCTGCGCCGGCATGGCCGGGCTGATCAAAACCGTGCTGATGCTGCGCCACCGCACCCTGCTGCCCACCCTCCATCTGGAGACCCCGCACCCCGCGCTGCCCCTGACCGGCGGCCCGCTCACCCTGGCCACCCGCCGCCGCCCCTGGCAACCGCCGCCGGACACCCCGCGCCGGGCCGGGGTGAGCGCGCTGGGCGTGGGCGGCACCAACGCGCACGTGATCCTGGAAGAGGCCCCGCCACCAGCACAGCCGCGGGGACCGGCGGGAACGGTCCTCCTGCCGCTCTCCGCCCGGGACGCGTCCGCCCTCTCCGACCTCGCCGCGGCCCTCGCCCAGCACCTGCGCGACCACCCGGACCTGGCCCCCGCCGACGTGGCCACCACCCTGGCCCTGGGCCGCCACCACCACCGGGGCGCCCGCCACGCCGTCACCGGCACCACCCTCGGGGAGCTGATCGAGGCCCTCGGGTCCCCGGCCCCCGCCCCCGCCCCGCCCCTCGGACGGACGGTCTTCGCCTTCTCCGGACAGGGCGCGCCGCCCGGCACGCTGGAGGCACTCACCGCCGAACTCGCCCTCGGCGGCGACGGCGCGGCCGAGGGCAGCGGGGGAGAGGACCAGGCCGCCCTCTTCAGCGCCCAACTGGCGCTGGCGCAGCGCTGGACGGCCCTCGGTATCCGGCCCGAGCTGGTCCTGGCCCACAGCCTCGGCGAGTACGCGGCGCTCTGCACAGCAGGCGGCCTGTCCCCGGCGGACGGACTGGCCCTCACGACCGTACGCGGACGCCTGATGCGCGAACTGGCCGCGCCCGGCGCGGCCCTGGCCCTGCGCGCCGACCTCGCCACCGCCGAACGCGTCGCGCGCGCCACCGGCGTGGACGTGGCCGCCGTCAACGGCCCGCGCTCCACCGTCCTGTCCGGCCCGCGGCCCGCCGTGGCCGAGGCCCGGCGCCTGCTGGAGGCCGAAGGCGTCCAGACGCGCACCCTGCCGGTGCGACGCGCCTTCCACTCGGCGATGCTCGACCGGGCACTGGAGGCCTTCCGGGCACACGCCGAGGCGGTGACCTTCACACCGCTGCGGATCCCGCTGATCAGCGGAGTGGACGGCGAGATACGTCCGGTCGGCTGGGTACCCGACGCCGAACATCTCGTCCGTCATGCCCGCCGGCCGGTCCGGTTCGATCTGGCGATGGCCACGGCCGCCCGCGAACGCGTCGACGACTACCTGGAGATCGGCCCCGGCGCCACCCTGTCCGGCCTCGGCCGGCACTGCGTCCCGGACAGCCGGTGGCTCTCCGGTTACCTCCCGGCCCTGGCCGAGCTGTACCGCCGGGGCCACGACATCCCCCGGCACGCCTGGCCGCACACCGGCTCGCGCGTTCCTCTGCCCGGCCACCCCCTCCGCCCCCGGACCTTCCCGGCCTGGGAGAAGGACGCCCGCCCGGCCGCCGACCGGGCGGCACCGGACCGTCCGGCGCACCCAACCGACTCGGTTGATCCCGCTCCTGCGACCGCACCGGCCGCTCCGGAAGCGCCGGGTGGATCGACCGTCCCGGCAGCCGCGCCTCCCGGTGCGCCGGACCAGCCGCGTCCCCCGGGCGGGTCGGCGCGCCGACCCGCACCACCGAGCGCACCGAGCATCCCGGCCGCGTCCGCCATGCCCGCATCCGCGGAACACAGCACCGGATCCACCGAAGGCACCGCTTCGGCCCCGGAGCCCACGGGCTCCCGCACGCAAGGGGACAGGACCGTGAACGAGCCGGTCAGCGACTCCGGCCCCGTCCTGGCCGACGTCCGCGCGCTGACCGCGCGCAAGCTCGGTGTGGAGCCGGCGGAGGTGGCACCGGACGCGTCGTTCTTCGCGCTGGGCGCGGACTCCCTTGCCCTCATGGGCATGACCGCCGAGCTGGAGCAGCGCTACGGGGTACGCGTCCCGGTGCGCGAGCTGTTCGCGGACGCCGACACCCCGGAACGCCTCACCGCGCTCATCACGGCACGCGCCGACGCCACCGCCGGTGGGCCGCAGGAGGCCGCCCGGCCGCAGCCCGCCCCGCCGACCGCTGCCGCCGATGAGCCGGTGCCGCAGCCGCGCCCCGCTCCGGAGCCGGACGGCTCGGCGACGGCCCCGGCCGCCGGGACGGCCTCGCCGCTCGCCGCGCGAGCTGACGGGGAGACAGCCGCAGCCCGGCCGGACGAGCCGCACACCGGCGGTGACCCGCGGCCCGGCACGGCCGGGGGACCGGTCCCCGGCGAACCCGCGCCCCCCGTGCCCGGCGCGCCCGGCACGTCGGCCGACGGCCACGGCCAGGGCCACGGCCAGGAAGCGGTCGCGCGACTCCTCACCGAGCAGTTGCACACGACGCGTCACCTGATCGACCAGGTGACCCAGCTGATGTCCCGCCAGCTCGACCTCGTGGCAACCGGTCCGGCGCCCGGCGGCGTTCAGCCGCCCGAGCCCCCGGCGTCCCCGACCGGAGCCGCCTCCGTCCGCCCGGCGCGCCCGGTGCAGCCCGGCTCCGGTGTTCCGGGTCCGGCCGGTGCGTCCGTCCGGCCACCGGCCGCCGCTGCCGCGACATCCCCCGGCGGCGCCCCTGCTCCCGAGCCCTCGGCATCGCCACCCGGAGCCGCCTCCGCCCGCCCGCCGCACCCCGGGGAGTCCCGCCCCGGGGCTCCCCTCCCGGACCCTGCGTCTCAGCAGCCCACCCCCGGTTCCGGCAGCGGAACCGGCGGACCGGCACCGGCGGGCAGCGCCGCTCCCGGCGGCCCCGCGTCCCGGGCGCCCGCCGCCACGGTCCCGGCAGCGGGTTCGGCCGGGCCACCCGCCGGTACGGCCACCGCACCCGTTCCGCCGCCCGTCCCGGTCTCCTCCTCCGCCGCCCGCCTCCCGGGCCCGGGGCCGGACTTCAGCCTCTACTTCTTCGGCGACTACCCCGAGGAGCAGCAG
>NZ_JBHWJL010000276.1:0-7015 GCF_042731495.1 Streptomyces sp. NPDC059853 | reverse complement strand
ACCGGCTCTCCGAACTGGGGGCGTACGGCGTCACCTTCCACGACAACGACCTCATCCCGTTCGACGCCACCGAGGCCGAGCGCGACGCCATCGTCAAGCGCTTCAAGGGCGCCCTGGAGACCACCGGGATGAAGGTCCCGATGGCCACCACCAACCTCTTCACCCACCCGGTCTTCAAGGACGGTGCCTTCACCGCCAACGACCGCGACGTGCGCCGCTACGCGCTGCGCAAGACCATCCGCAACATCGACCTCGCCGTCGAACTGGGCGCCGAGACCTATGTCGCCTGGGGCGGCCGGGAAGGCGCCGAGTCCGGCGGGGCCAAGGACGTGCGCGACGCGCTGGACCGGATGAAGGAGGCCTTCGACCTTCTCGCCGAGTACGTCGTCTCCCAGGGCTACGACCTGCGCTTCGCCATCGAGCCCAAGCCCAACGAGCCGCGCGGCGACATCCTGCTGCCCACCGTCGGCCACGCGCTGGCGTTCATCGAGCGCCTGGAGCGGCCCGAACTGTTCGGCGTCAACCCCGAGGTCGGCCACGAGCAGATGGCCGGGCTCAACTTCCCGCACGGCATCGCGCAGGCGCTGTGGTCGGGCAAGCTCTTCCACATCGACCTCAACGGCCAGAACGGCATCAAGTACGACCAGGACCTGCGGTTCGGCGCCGGTGACACCCGCGCCGCGTTCTGGCTGGTCGACCTGCTGGAGCGGGCCGGCTGGGACGGGCCGCGGCACTTCGACTTCAAGCCGCCGCGCACCGAGGACATCTCCGGCGTGTGGGCCTCGGCCGCCGGCTGCATGCGCAACTACCTGATCCTCAAGGACCGGGCCGCCGCCTTCCGCGCCGACCCCGAGGTCGCCGAGGCGCTGCGCGCCGCCCGCCTGGACGAGCTGGCCCAGCCCACGCTGAACCCCGGCGAGACCCCGGCGTCGCTGCTCGCGGACGTCTCCGCCTTCGAGGAGTTCGACGTGAACGCCGCCGCCGAGCGCGGCATGGCCTTCGAGGCGCTGGACCAGCTGGCCATGGACCACCTGCTGGGCGTGCGGGGCTGACCCGCGCGCCGGGCCCGGCCGCCCGCCCGTGCCGGGCGGCGGTCAGGCCCGGCCCCCCGGCGGCGCCGTGGAGTCGCGCACCACCAGCCGGGTGGACAGCTCCGTACGCACCCCCTCCGGCCGCTCGCCCGCCACCCTCCGCAGCAGCAGCCGCAGCGCCGTACCCGCCATCTCGGCGAGCGGCCGGCGCACCCAGCCGAGCCGGTCCAGCACCTCGGTGACCCGGCGGCGGGTCTCGGGGGCGACGTCCTCCCGGCCGTTGGCGACTTTCGAGGCGGTGGGCACCGGGACCCCCGCCTCCCGGGCGATCACGGCGAGTGTCGGCCCTCCGGCCGCCGCTGCGGGACGGACCACGCGAACTCCTGCCCCTGGCACCTGGCCCGGCGAAACGTCCGGGTGCTTCCGGATCGGCCGGTCGCCACGGTGACCTGGCAGGATGCGCTTCCCACGGTCAAGGACCGCCCCGTTCCGGGGAAGAGCCCCGCCGCGAAGCGCGTGCCCGGGAAGGGACGTCCGGGAGCACGACCGGAAGCACGGACCGGAAGCCCGGCCGGCGCCCGCGCCTTTCGCACAGCGCTGGGCGGACACCGGAAAGTCGTCTCCGTACGGGCCCGGTTCACCGCCCCCGCGCGGTCCGTCCGCCGGCCCGGTCGCCGCCGCCCACCCGGGGCAGCCACACCCGCATCGCACCGTGCGCCCGATTCGCCCAGACGTGGTACGGCACCGCCGTCAACTCCACCGGATCGCCCGCCGGATCGCCCACCCGGCCGTCCGCCTCCTCCGCGCCCGCCCGCGTCCCGTAGGGCCACTCCGCCTCACCACCGGCCGTCTCCCGGACCCGGCCGCGCGCCGACAGAACCGTCACGCCACCCAGCAGGCCGGGCCGGTGCTCGGCGACCGGCACCTGCTCCGGATCCAGCTCCAGCGCGTCCAGACGCACGCCCGGCGGCAGATCGGTCTGCTCCAGGCAGTACACCAGCGGCCCCCGCTCCAGGGCCACGGCGCCGCGTACCGCGTCCACCCGGGGGTCCGCCACGGTGACCCGGACCTCCAGCGGCAGCCGCAGCTCCACCCGCTCCCCGGCCGACCAGGTCCGGCGCAGCCGCAGCCAGCCGTCCGCCGGCCGCTCCACCGTGGCCCCGTCCAGGCCGACGCTCCCGGCCCACGGCGGAACGCGCAGCGTCAGCGTCCACGGACCGGCCGGTGCCTCGTCCACCGTGATCGCGATCCGCCCGTCCCACGGGTAGTCACCGGCCACCGACACCGTCCCGCCGCCCGCCGCGTACCGGCCGGCCGCGTACTGGTGCAGTTGCAGTCCGGTGCCGTCCCCGCTGGCCACGTAGTGCGGCAGCGAGGCCAGCAGCCGCATGACGTTGGGCGGGCAGCACGCGCACCGGAACCACGGGGTGCGGCGGGCGCTCTGGTCGCCGGGCCGGGCCTCGTACCCCTCGCGGACCTGGAGCGGATTGACGTACAGCCACTGCTCCCCGTCCAGTCCGACCCCGGACAGGAACCCGTTGTACAGGGTGCGCTCGATCAGGTCCGAGTAGCGGGACGCGCCGGTGAGCAGCGCCATCCGCCAGCCGAACTGCACCGAGGCGATCGCCGCGCAGGTCTCCGCGTACGCCCGGTCCGGCGGCAGCTCGTACGCGTCGCCGAACGCCTCGCCCTCGTACCGGGCGCCCACCCCGCCGGTGAGATAGGTCTTGCCGCGCACCATGGCCGACCACAGCCGCTCCAGGGCCTCGCGCAGCTCCGCGTCCCCGGTCTCGGTGGCCAGATCGGCCGCCCCCGCCAGCAGGTACAGCTGCCGCACCGCGTGCCCCGTCACCGTGCGCGCCGCCCGCACCGGCACCTCGTCCTGCCAGTAGGCGCTGCCGGTCACCGGTGCTCCGCCGCGCTCGAAGCCGGGCTCCAGCGAGCCGTGCCCGCGCAGCTCCACGAAGTACGCCGCCAGGTCGAGCCAGCGCCGCTCGCCGGTCTCCCGGTACAGCTCCACCAGTGCCGTCTCGATCTCCGGGTGCCCGCACACCGCGTCCACCGGGCGGCCGGGGCCGAACGTCTCCGCGATGTGCGCGGCGCACCGCAGCGCCACCTCCAGCAGCGCGGTGCGCCCGGTGGCCCGGTGGTGGGCGATCGCGGCCTGGATCAGATGGCCGGCGCAGTACAGCTCGTGGCCCCAGCGCAGATCCTGCCAGCGGCGGCCGGGGTGCTTCACCTGGTAGTGGGTCTGGAGATAGCCGTCGGGCTCCTGCGCGGCGGCCAGCAGGCCGATCATCCGGTCCGTGGCGGCGGCGAGTTCCTCGTCGGGTGTGTCGGCGAGCTGCCAGGAGGCGGCCTCCAGCCATTTGTGCACATCCGAGTCCTGGAACGGGAAGTCGCCGGTGAATTCGGTGTCCGCCGCGCCGGCCGCGGCCCGGAGATTACCGAGGTTCCCGGCCGATTCCAGCTGGTGCGGCCCCTGCGGAATGCTGACAGCGGCATTGGTGTGCCGCCGCGCGGCCCAGAAGCCGCCGGTGATACGGGCCTCGGTGGCGGGCCGCAGCCGGGCGTGCGCTGTGGAGGTCGGCCGTATCGGGCCGTGCGTCATGGCGAACGTCCTTTCCGCAAGCGGTTGCTGCGGCGCAGATTAACAGCCGTCCGTCCGGTTTCTTACGCTTTCGCAAGTTCTCGGCTTCCCGGGAGGTCTCCCGCCCGAGGGGCGATCCCCTTACCGTTACGGACATGTCGCAGCCCGCCGCGTCGTACATCAATCCGCTGATCCGGCAGCGCGCCGACCCGCACATCACCCGGCACACCGACGGCCGGTACTGGTTCACCGCCACCGTCCCCGCGTACGACCGCATCGTGCTGCGGCGCGCCGACACCCTCCAGGGGCTGGCCGGCGCGCCGGAGCACACGATCTGGCGGCGGCACGGGAGCGGGGAGATGAGTGCTCACATCTGGGCGCCGGAACTGCACTTCATCGACGGTGCCTGGTACGTCTACTTCGCCGCCGGGCGGACCGAGGACCCGTGGGCGATCCGCATGTACGTCCTGCGCAACGTCTCACCCGACCCGCTGACCGGCATGTGGAGCGAGCTGGGCCGGCTGCGCACCCCCTGGGACAGCTTCTCGCTGGACGCCACCACCTTCGCGCACCGGGGCACCCGCTATCTGGCCTGGGCCCAGCACCATCCGCAGCGGGAGAACAACACCTCCCTCTTCCTGGCCGCCATGGACACCCCGTGGTCCATCACCGGCACGCCGGTGGAGATCAGCCATCCCGAACTCGACTGGGAGACCGTCGGCTTCAAGGTGAACGAGGGGCCCGCCGTCCTGGTGCGCGCGGGCCGGGTGTTCCTCACCTACTCGGCGAGCGCCACCGACGCGCACTACTGCATGGGTCTGCTGACCGCCGACGCCGGTGCCGATCTGCTGGATCCGGCCTCCTGGACGAAGAGTCCCCGGCCGGTCTTCCGCAGCAGTGAGCGGAACGGCCAGTGGGGCCCCGGCCACAACAGCTTCACGGTCGCGGAGGACGGCGCGACCGACATCCTCGTCTACCACGCCCGGAACTACCGCGACATCGTCGGCGATCCGCTGGAGGACCCGAACCGGCACACCCGGATCCAGCCGCTGGGCCGGCACCCGGACGGCACCCCCGACTTCGGGGAGCCGGTCCCGGACGGCCCGGTCGCGCCGGCCGGGTCCACCGGCTACCGGTACACGATGGCGGCCTTCACCCAGGGCGGCGCGGAAGGCCTGCTGGTGGCCGAGTCGGCCGACGCGCTGCACTACACGCCGCTGCCCGGCGCCGGTTACACCCCGCCCGCCGGACTGCTGCGCGACCCGAGCCTGCTCCGGCACACCGATAGTCACTACTACCTCGTGTACACCACCGGCTGGGAGGGCGACACCATCGGCTTCGCGCGCAGCCGGGACCGGCTGCGCTGGCGGCATCTGCGTGACCACCGGCTGCGGGTGCCGGGCCTGGTCCGCACCTGGGCACCGGAGTTCTTCCGGGACGAGGACGGCAGCATCCATGTGATCGTCTCCCTGGACACCACGGGGGACCACCGGTTCACCCCCCACGTGCTCACCGCGACCGGCGGGAGCCTGACCTCCTGGACGGAGCCGCAGCCGATGGCAGGTCTTGACGGGTCCAACTACATCGACACCTGTGTGATCCGTGTGGACGGCACGTACCACGCGATCACCAAGCAGGAGACCACCAAATATCTGGAGCACGCCACCGCACCGGCCCTCACCGGCCCCTACACGGTCGAGGGCACCGGCGACTGGGCCGGGTGGGGCAGCTGGGTCGAGGGCCCGTCGCTGGTGCCGCTGGACGGCGGCGGGTGGCGGCTGTACTACGACGCCTACCGGGACGGCGCGTACCGCTACAGCGACAGCCGGGACGGGCTGCGCACCTGGAGCGCCCCGCGCGAACTGCCCGGCCTCTCCGGCACGGTGCGGCACTTCTCGGTGCTCCGGGAGGAGATATGAGCGGGGCGCGCGCCGCGTGGCGGATGGTGCCGGCCGTCGTGGCCGGACTGCTGCTGTCGCTGCTGACCGTCTCCCCGGCGCACGCCGCGCCGGTGACGGTGCTGAACGGCTCCCAGTTCACCGATCCCACCGGGCAGCCGGTGCACGCGCACGGCGGCGGGGTGATCGAAGTGGACGGCTACTACTACTGGTTCGGGGAGAACCGGCAGGAGAACAGCAACGGCTTCCGCTATGTCTCCGCCTACCGGTCGACCGATCTGAAGAACTGGGAGTTCCGCAACCATGTGCTGACGCAGGCGTCCGCGCCGGAGTTGCGGGCCGCCAACATCGAGCGGCCGAAGGTCATCCACAACCGGGCCACCGGCCAGTTCGTGATGTGGATGCACAAGGAGAACGACCAGGACTACGCCGAGGCGCGCGCCGCGGTCGCGGTGTCCGACACCGTGGACGGCGACTACACCTGGCGCGGCAGCTTCCGTCCGCTGGACCACATGTCCCGCGACATCACCGCCTTCGTCGACGACGACGGCACCGGGTACATGGTCTCCGCCGCCCGGGAGAACTACGACCTGCACATCTACCGGCTCACCGCCGACTACACCGCTGCCGCGGAACTGGTGGCCAACCCCTGGCCCGGCGGCCACCGCGAGGCGCCCGCGCTCTTCAAGCGGAACGGCGTCTACTTCATGCTCACCTCGGGCGCCACCGGCTGGAGCCCCAACCAGCAGCAGTACGCGACCGCCACCTCGCTCGCCGGGCCCTGGAGCGCGATGGCGGACATCGGGGACAGCACCGCCTTCGGCTCGCAGACGGCGTACGTGCTCACCGTCGAGGGCAGTGCGGCCACGTCCTACCTCTACCTGGGGGACCGCTGGGGCAACTCCTTCGGCGGCCGGGTCAACGACTCGCGCTACGTGTGGCTGCCGCTGACGTTCCCGACCTCCCGGACCATGACCATGAGCTGGTCCCCGCAGCTGGTCATCGACACCGCGGCCGGCACGGTACGGGGCGAGGGCGGCCCGTACCGGACGCTGACCGCCCGGCACTCGGGCAGGTGCGCGGATGTTCCCGGCCGGTCCCAGACGATCGGCGCGCAGGCCATCCAGTACGGCTGCACCGGTGGGCTCAACCAGCGGTTCTGGTTCCGGGACGCGGGCGGCGGCTACGTGGAGCTGATCACGCGGCACAGCTCGCTGTGCCTGGCGGCCTCCGGAGGTTCGGCCGCCGGCGGCGCGGCGGTGGTGCAGACGCCGTGCACGGGGGCGAGTGCTCAGCAGTGGTGGCTCGCGGACGCGGGCGGTGGGTACTCCCAGCTGATCGCGCGGCACTCCGGCATGTGCCTGGACGTGTCGGACGAGTCCACCGCCGACAACGCCCGGCTGATCCAGTACGCCTGCGGTTCCGGCGGGCACCAGCAGTGGCGGGTCACCACCGTGTGAGCCGTGGCAGGCCGGGGCCGCGGCCCTCCCCCGGTG
>NZ_JBHWJL010000275.1:0-7021 GCF_042731495.1 Streptomyces sp. NPDC059853 | reverse complement strand
GCCGCTCGCCCGGTAGGTGTGGGGGGGGGGGGGGGGCGTAACCTCCTGTCCGCCGCCCCGCCCCGGTCCACCGGACCCGTGCCCGGTCAGTCGTCGTCGTTCTCCTTCTCGTACGCGGTGACCTCGCCCGTCGCCACGGCGACCTTCACCTCGTGCTCGTGGCCGTCGCCGCGCAGCTCGATCTCCCAGTGGCGGCCGTCGTCGTCGAGGTCGGCGTCCTTGAAGACGGCGCCGGTGTGCTGCTCGGCGATCAGGATCGCCTCCACGATGTCGGTGCCGGAGTCGGGGATGACCTGCCGGTCGTCATCGTCGTCGTCGTTGTCGAGGTGGCTGCGCAGCACCTCGGTGCCGTCCTCGTTGATCTCGACGTCGTACCACTGGCCGTCGGTGCCGAAGATGTCCACCTCCCACACCACGGTGCCGTTGTCCCGCCGGTCCCGCTCCAGGTCGGTGACGAATCCGGGCGCCTCGCCCAGCGCCAGCGCGACCACCCGGCTGTACGGGCTGTTCCCGCTTCCGTCCCGGCCCTGGTCCTGCCCGGCGTCCTGCCCGGCGTCCTGGCCCTGCTCCCGCTCCGCGTCGTCGTCCCGGTCGTCCCGGTCCTCGTCCCGGCCGTCGTCGTCGCGGTCCGAGACGTCCACCGCCGCCGCGGCCTGCTCCGTACCCCGCAGCTCCTGCTCCCCGTCATCCGAGCCGGAGGCCAGGGCCACTCCGCCGATCGTGCCGCCCGCGATCACGGCCCCGGCGGCGGCGATGGCGATGAGGGTGTTGCGCTTCATGAGGGACTCCCCGATGTCTTCGTCGTGTGTCGCGCTGACGTTCCGTACCCTCGCGCACCCTTGCTGAAGGCAGCCTGAAGACAGCTGAAGACCTCTTCAGGAACGATTTGCGAAGCTGTCCCCCATGCGCCTGCTGATTGTGGAGGACGAGACGCGGCTGGCCCGCTCCCTCGCCCAGGGCCTGACGGCCGAGGGCTTCGCCGTCGATGTCGTGCACACGGGAACCGACGGACTGCACCGGGCGACCGAGGGCGACTACGACCTGATCATTCTCGACATCATGCTTCCGGGCATGAACGGCTACCGGGTGTGCGCCGCGCTGCGCGCCGCCGGTGACGAGACCCCCATCCTCATGCTGACCGCCAAGGACGGCGAGTACGACGAGGCGGAGGGACTGGACACCGGGGCGGACGACTACCTCACCAAGCCGTTCTCGTACGTGGTGCTGGTCGCCCGGGTCCGCGCCCTGCTGCGGCGGCGCGGCAGCACCGGCGGCGGCGCGCCCGCGCTGCGGGTGGGCGACCTGGTGGTGGACCGGGTCAAGCGGCAGGTGAGCCGGGGCGGTGCGGCGGTGACCCTGACGGCCAAGGAGTTCACCGTGCTGGAGCATCTGGCCTCCCGGGCCGGCGAGGTCGTCTCCAAGGCGCAGATCCTCGAACACGGCTGGGACTTCGCCTACGACGGCGACCCCAACATCGTCGAGGTGTACATCAGCGCCCTGCGCCGCAAACTGGGCCCCGGCCTGATCCACACCGTGCGCGGAGCCGGGTACCGGCTGCTGGCGGACCCCCGTGGCTAGCGTCCGGGCGAAGGCCGCGACCGGGGCCACCGTGGTGGTGGCGGTGGCGCTGGTCGCCGCCGCGGTGCTGATGCTGGTGGCGCTGCGCTCACAGCTGACCGAGCAGGTGGACCTGCGGGCCGAGGTGACCGCCCGGGATGTGGCCGGGCAGCTGGCCACCGGCACGGAGTTCGGGGATCTCGACCTGGACGGCAGCAGCGGCCCCGTGCAGGTGCTGGACGCCGACGACGACCGGCTGCTGGCCGTCACCTCCGGTCTGGAGGCGATCAGCGGCACCGAGAGCGGCGCGGTACGGGTGGCCGACCCCTCGTCCGCCGACCCCGGCCGCCCCGGTGACCCGCCCCGCGACCCCGACGATGACGACGACGATGACGACGATGACGAGGACGCGCGCCGGCTCGGGCCCGGCGAGGTGGACGAGGACATCGACTTCGTCACCGGCGAGGCCACGGTGGCCGGTGCCTCCGCCGCGTACCGGTTCGCCGTCGTCGAGGTGACCACCCCGGCCGGGGTGGAGACCGTCGTGTTCGCCGGTGCGCCGCTGGACGTCGAACAGGCGGCGGTGGACAGCGTCCGCACCTCCATGCTGATCGGCATCCCGGTGCTGCTCGCCGTGGTCGCCGCCGTCACCTGGCTGGTCACCCGGCGCGCGCTGCGCCCGGTGGAGGGCATCCGGCGGGAGATGGCGGCGATCACTCACTCGGCGGACCTCTCCCGCCGGGTGCCGGAGCCCGCGACGCACGACGAGGTGGGGCGGCTGGCGATCACCACCAACGAGACGCTCGCGGCGCTGGAAGCCTCGGTGGAGCGGCAGCGGCGGTTCGTCGCGGACGCCTCGCACGAACTGCGCAGCCCGATCGCCTCGCTGCGCACCCAGCTGGAGGTGGGCCAGGCGCACCCGGACCTGCTGGACCTGCCGGGCGCCGTCCACGACACGGTCAGGCTCCAGGAGCTGGCGGCGGACCTGCTGCTGCTGGCCCGCTTGGACGCGGGCGAGCAGCCGGTGGCCGGGCGGCGGGTGGACCTGACCGCGCTGGTCAGGGAAGAGCTGGCCGCCCGGGAGCCCCTGGTGGCCGGCGCGGGCCTCACGGTGCGCGCGGAACTGGACGGAGTCACGGTGGCCGGCTCGAAGGGCCAGCTGGCCCGGGTGGTCGGCAATCTGTGCGACAACGCCCTGCGGCATGCGGTGGCGACGGTACGGGTATCCCTCCGCTCCGAGGACGGGCAGGCCGTCCTGGAGGTGGCGGACGACGGAACGGGGGTACCGGCGGACCAGCGGGAGCGGATCTTCGAGCGTTTCGTGCGGCTCGACGACGCGCGCAGCCGGGACGCGGGCGGCGCCGGGCTCGGGCTGGCCATCGCCCGCGACGTGGCCCTGCGCCATCACGGGGCGCTCACGGTGCGGGACGCCCCCGGGGGCGGCGCCCTGTTCCGGCTCGTCCTCCCGGTGGGCCGGGAGGAGGGGGACGACACCTAGCAGCAGCGGCGGCGCGGGGGCCGCACGGGAGGAGACTCAGGAGGGACAGGGGTGGACGGCGGAGACGGGGAACGGGAAGACGGCGGCGGGAAGAAGGGGGAACGGTGCCCCGGGCTCCCGGCCCGTCGCGGTCAGGGCCGCCCGCCGCGCTCGCCGTGCAGGTGCCGCGCGACGGGGGCCAGCGCCTCGTAGAGCACCTCCAGCGACTCGGCCGGCAGCAGATCGACGAAGTGCCGCCGCACCGAGGCCACGTGGTGCGGGGCGACCTGCCGCATGGTCTCCCAGCCGTGGTCGGTCAGCACGGCGAACAGGCCGCGTTTGTCGGAGTCGCAGTGTTCTCTGCGGACCAGCCCGGCTCTCTCCATGCGGGTGATCTGGTGCGAGAGCCGGCTCTTGGACTGGAGCGTGGCCGCCGCCAGATCGCTCATGCGCATCCTGCGCTCGTCGGACTCGGAGAGATTGACCAGGATCTCGTAGTCGTTCATGGTCAGGCCGAACGGCTGGAGGTCCCGTTCCAGCTGGTACATGAGCAGCTTGCTGACGTCCAGGTGGGTGCGCCACACACGCTGCTCCACCTCGGACAGCCAGCGGGTGCCGGTATCGGTGTCCATAATCCCGAACAATAGCCGCGCGTTCCGACCCCGCCCCCGCCCGGAATGATCGTCAGGGCGGCTGCGAGAATCGCACGCATGGACCTCAAGACCGTCTCCGCCCTGCGACGGCTCCGGCTGGTGTCCGCCCCAGAGGCGATCTCCTTCCTGGTGCTCCTCGTGTGCTCCGTCCTCAAGCGGACCACCGACTTCAACGCCGTGCCCGTCATGGGCGCGGTGCACGGTGCCCTCTTTGTCGCCTACGTCCTCTTCTGGGCGGATGCCTGGAACCGCGCGAAGTGGCCGCTCAAGACCGCCGCCTACTACTTCGCGATGTCGGTGATCCCGCTGGGCGGGTTCTTCGCCGAGCGCAGCCTGCGCCGCACCGAGCAGGACGCGGTGATCGCGCTGCGCGCCCGCCGCGAGGGCGTCGTCAACGCCTGACGGGCCCGATTTCCCCCGTTCGAAGGACTCCGGACTCCGCCCCGGCTGCCCGGGGCCCGCACCCGTCGGCGCCGGGCGAGGCGGCCCCGGCAGGCGACCGCCCCCGCCGTCCCGGTGACCGGCGGGGTCCCGTCCGCCGGGGAGGTCAGGCCCTGTCCGGCCGAGGAATGAGACGCCTCCGCGCCGGATGTGACCAGCGGGTAGGGTCTTGCTGTGCCGAAGCCGCTCAGCCTGCCGTTCGACCCCATCGCCCGCGCCGATGAGCTGTGGAAGCGGCGATGGGGGCCCGCGCCCGCCATGACCGCGATCACCTCGATCATGCGCGCCCAGCAGATCCTGCTCGCCGAGGTCGACGCCGTCGTGAAGCCGTACGGCCTCACCTTCGCCCGTTACGAGGCCCTGGTCCTGCTGACCTTCAGCAAGGCCGGCGAGCTGCCCATGTCCAAGATCGGTGAGCGGCTGATGGTGCACCCCACCTCGGTCACCAACACCATCGACCGGCTGGTGCGCTCGGGACTGGTCACCAAGCGCCCCAACCCGAACGACGGCCGCGGCACCCTCGCCTCCATCACCGACAAGGGGCGCGAGGTGTGCGACGCGGCCACCCGGGACCTGATGGCGATGGACTTCGGTCTGGGCGCCTACGACGCCGAGGAGTGCGCGGAGATCTTCGCGATGCTGCGCCCGCTGCGGGTGGCGTCCGGGGACTTCGCCGGGGAGTGAGCCCGCCTCCGGGCCGTCCGGTATGACCCGATAGGCTGCGCCGCATGAAGCAGAGCGTGCTGACCCGCTACCGGGTCATGGCTTATGTCACCGCTGTGATGCTGCTGGTGCTGAGCACCTGCATGGTCTTCAAGTACGGATTCGGCAAGGGTGAGGATCTCACCTTCGTGGTCTCCCAGGCTCACGGCCTGCTGTACATGGTCTACCTGGTCGTCGCCTTCGACCTGGGCCAGAAGGCCCGCTGGCCGTTCGGGAAGCTGCTGTGGATCCTGGTGGCCGGGAGCATCCCGTTCGCCGCGTTCTTCGTGGAGCCCAAGGTGGTGGCCGAGGTGAAGCCCCTGATCGCCGGGGACGGCGAGGACGGCGAGGGGGAGGGCGCGCAGGGCGCGTCCGGCTCTCTCAGCAAGGTCTGATCCCGCGCCGGTGCGGTGGACCCGCGCACCGGCGCATGTCACTCGACATATACTAGGACGTCCAAGTAAATTGGGTTCATGGGTACCAACGCCGATGCCATCGCCGCGGGCCGCCGTCGCTGGCAGGACCGGTACGACGCGGCCCGCAAGCGCGACGCCGACTTCACCACCCTCTCCGGTGACCCCGTCGACCCGGTCTACGGCCCCCGTCCGGGTGACACCTACACGGGCTTCGAGCGGATCGGCTGGCCCGGTGAGTACCCCTACACCCGCGGCCTGCACCCCACCGGCTACCGGGGCCGTACCTGGACCATCCGGCAGTTCGCCGGCTTCGGCAACGCCGAGCAGACCAACGAGCGCTACCGCATGATCCTGGCCGCCGGCGGCGGCGGGCTCTCGGTCGCGTTCGACATGCCCACCCTGATGGGCCGCGACTCCGACGACCCCCGCTCGCTGGGCGAGGTCGGCCACTGCGGGGTGGCCATCGACTCCGCCGCCGACATGGACATCCTCTTCCGGGGCATCCCGCTCGGCGAGGTCACCACCTCCATGACCATCAGCGGCCCGGCGATCCCGATCTTCTGCATGTACCTCGTGGCCGCCGAGCGCCAGGGCGTGGACCCGGCCGTCCTCAACGGCACGCTCCAGACCGACATCTTCAAGGAGTACATCGCCCAGAAGGAGTGGCTGTTCCACCCCGAGCCCCATCTGCGGCTCATCGGCGACCTGATGGAGTACTGCACCCGCACCATCCCCGCCTACAAGCCGCTGTCCGTCTCCGGCTACCACATCCGCGAGGCCGGGGCCACGGCGGCGCAGGAGCTGGCGTACACCCTCGCCGACGGCTTCGGCTACGTCGAGCTGGGGCTGTCCCGGGGCCTGGACATCAACACCTTCGCTCCCGGGCTCTCCTTCTTCTTCGACGCCCACCTCGACTTCTTCGAGGAGATCGCCAAATTCCGCGCCGCCCGCCGGATCTGGGCCCGCTGGATGCGCGAGGTCTACGGCGCCACCAGCGAGAAGGCGCTGTGGCTGCGCTTCCACACCCAGACCGCGGGCGTCTCGCTCACCGCCCAGCAGCCGTACAACAACGTGGTGCGCACCGCCGTCGAGGCGCTGTCCGCCGTCCTCGGCGGCACCAACTCGCTGCACACCAACGCCCTGGACGAGACCCTGGCCCTGCCCAGCGAACGCGCCGCCGAGATCGCGCTGCGCACCCAGCAGGTGCTCATGGAGGAGACCGGCATCACCAACGTCGCCGACCCGCTGGGCGGCTCCTGGTACGTGGAGCAGCTCACCGACCGGATCGAGGCGGACGCCGAGAAGATCTTCGAGCAGATCAGGGAGCTGGGCGCCGGGCGCGCGGAGCACCCGATCGGGCCGATGACCTCGGGGCTGCTGCGCGGCATCGAGGAGGGCTGGTTCACCGGGCACATCGCCGAGGCCGCCTTCCAGTACCAGCGCGCCCTGGAGAAGAACGACAAGCGGATCGTCGGCGTCAACTGCCACACCGGCTCGGTCACCGGTGAGCTGGAGATCCTGCGGGTCAGCCACGAGGTGGAGCACGAGCAGGTACGCACCCTGGCGGCCCGCCGCGCCGCCCGCGACGACGCGGCGGTCCGGGCGGCCCTGGCGGAGCTGGTGCGGGTGGCGCGCACCGACGGCAACATGATCGAGCCGATGCTGGCCGCCGCCCGCGCCGAGGCCACCCTGGGCGAGATCTGCGGCGCGCTCAAGGACGAGTGGGGCGTCTACACCGAGCCGCCCGGCTTCTAGGGTCGCTCCCGCCCCCGAGC
>NZ_JBHWJL010000274.1:0-7046 GCF_042731495.1 Streptomyces sp. NPDC059853 | reverse complement strand
CGGGTGCGGGCGCGGGTGCCGGGCGGGCGATCGCCTGCCACCATGGGTCGGCCGGGGGCGGGGCGGCGGGTTCGAAGGAGGCGCCCGGCCGGGGCACCACCACCCGTACCCCGTCCCGCTCGCAGGCGGCGACGGTGCGCTCGGCCGGTTCGTCCCAGGGGTGCAGGGCGAGGTTGAAGGTGCCCCAGTGGATCGGCAGCAGCACCCCGGGCTCGCCGTCCGGGCCGGCCAGGTCCCGGTGGGCCCGTACCCCTTCCTCGGGGGTCATGTGGATGTCCGGCCAGTACTCGCTGCTGTAGGCGCCGATCTGCATCATCGTGGCGTCGAACGGCCCGAGTTCGGCGCCGATGCGGGCGAAGCCGGGGAAGTAGCCGGTGTCGCCGCTGTGGAAGACGCGGTGCCGGGGGCCGGTGACCGCCCAGGAGGCCCACAGGGTGAGGCCGGTGTTGCGCACGCCCCGGCCGCAGAAGTGCTGTCCCGGGGTCGCGGTCAGCGTCAGGTCACCGGCGGTGGTCGACTCCCACCAGTCGAGTTCGGTGATGCGGTCGGCGGGGACGCCCCAGTGCTCCAGGTGGGCGCCGACGCCCAGGGGTACGGCGAAGGGCGCCCCGGTGGCGACCAGCGCCTTGACGGTGGGCATGTCGAGGTGGTCGTAGTGGTCGTGGGAGATGACCACGGCGTCCAGCGGGCCGAGTTCGGTGAGCGGGAGCGGCGCGGGGTGCAGCCGCCGGGGGCCGGCGAAGCCGACGGGTGAGCAGCGCTCGCCCCACACGGGGTCGAAGAGCACCCGGTGGCAGTCGATCTCGGCGAGGACGGTGGCGTGTCCGAGCCAGGTCAGCCGCAGCCCGGAGGCGGGTTCCTCGCCGGTGACGCCGGGGGCGGGGGCGAACGCGGGGCGCTCCAGCGGGGGCGCGGCGGTGGGGTGGCGGCGCAGCCGGTCGGCGCGGCGCAGGAAGTCCCGTGCCATGCGCAGCGGGGAGTTGGGGGCGGCGGTGCCGACCGGGCGCTCGTTGCGGAAGGCGCCGTCGCGGAACTGCGGGGAGCGCCGGATCCTGGCGAGGCGCTCGCCGGTGGGGTCGGCGCCGAAGGAGTCGGGCCGCATCCGGCCGGCCATGGAGCGGGGCCGCCCGGCGGCGGGCCCGGACCCGCTGGTGGGGGATGTGTCGGACACGGTGACCTCCTCGGCAAGCCTCTGGCCACTGTATCCGAACGGGGTGTCGAAGCCGTTGCCCTCCGTGGGGGGAGCAAGAGGCCGGGAAACCGATCTCCCGGCCGACGGCGGGGACCGGGTACGACCGTAGGGTGACCTCCATGGATCGCATCCGGGCTGTGAAGCGCCGCTTTCCGATCAACGCCGATGCGGGGTGGGCCGCTTTGCTGCTGCTTCTGTCCGGCTGGCACGTCATGGTGGATCCGGAGCTGCGGGGCGTGGTCGCGGCGGCGACGGCGCTGGTGCTGGGGGTGGTCATGTCGCTGGCGGTGGCCCTGCGCCGCCGCAGCCCGGAGAAGGCGCTGCTGCTGGCGCTGGTGGTGTGCGGGGTGCAGATCCTGGTGGGCTTCGGCCCGCTGACCACGCTGTTCGCGGTGTTCGCGGCGATAGCGACGGCGGCCAGCCGGGGTGCCCCGTGGGCCGCGCGGCTCGCCCTGCTGGGCGGTCTGGCGACGGCGCTGCTGGCGGCCGTGGTCGGCGCGGTCTCCCAGCCCGATCCGCTGCGGATGGCGATCGGCGCGGCGGTGTGGCTGTCGGTGCCTTTCACCCTGAGCTGGGCGCTGGGCAACCGGGCCCGGTTCCGCCGCCGTTACCGGCGGCAGCTGGACGCACGCGCCGCCTCCGAGGCCCGGCTGGACGCCAGCTCCCGGCGGGCGGCGCAGGTCACCTCGCGGGTGGAGATCTGCCGGGAGATGTACGACATCACCGGGCACCGGCTGGCGGGCATGGTGGTGCAGGCGGACGCGGCGGGGCGGGTGCTGGACTCCGCGCCGGAGCGGGCCGGCCAGGCCCTGGAGGCGATCGCGGAGGCGGGCCGTGCCTCGGAGGGCGAACTGCGCCAGGCGGGGGCGCTGCTGCGGCGGGCCGAGTGACGGGCCGGTCCGGGGCGCCGGGCAGTCCATCGGGGGCGGCGGCCGCGACCGTATCCGCCGGGCCGGGTGAGGGCGGTCAGCGGGGGTCCCGGAGCCGGCGGGCGAGTGCCGTCCAGTCCTCGTCCGTCAGCCCGGTACCCGGGTCCACCCGGTGCGGCAGGGCGGGCGCCGGGTGGTGGCCGGCGACCCAGGTCCGGTCGGCGTCGGTGATCTCGTCGTCGACCCAGGCGAACGGGCGGCCCGCCGCCCGGGCGACCACCGCACGTGTCTTCCAGAGCCGCCCCGCGCGGGCGTCCTGACCGTCGGTCACGGACGGCTCCGGCTCGTCCAGCACGGGGAGCGGCGGCAGGCCGAGGATCGGGGCGATCCAGGTGTTCGCCTCCTCCCCCCAGGTCGTCGCCCAGACCGGCTCGCACGGGAGGGCGGCCGGCCGCGCGCCGTGGCGGGGGTCGTTCCGGGCGAGCAGCGGGTTTCTGCCGGTGCCGTGCGCGCCGCCGACCGGGTACACCGGGAAGGGTCCGGGGCGCGGGCCGAAGGGGATGAGCGGCCCGTCGACATCGGGGAACAGCAGGGGACGCGGCGCGGATGCGGGCATCACCGCACGATAGCCGGTCCCCGCGGGCGGCCGGTCCCCGCGGGGACCGGCCGCCGGACGGGCCGTCAGCGGGCCGTCAGCGGGCCGCCGCGGCGCTGCCCAGGCCGTCCCGGGCGGGTTCGGGGCGGTGGACGCCGCGGGGGCGGTAGCCCAGGGCGTCGCAGTGGCCGGTGAGGTCGGCGAGCAGCCAGATGATGGCCAGCCACATCTCGGTGCCCTGGAGGCCCGGGGCCCGGCCGGGGCCGGTGCCCTCCGGGGCGGGGCCGAAGGCGAAGCCATGGCCGGGGTGCCACCGGCCGAGGGCGGCCTCCAGCTGGGCGGTGGCCCAGCGGCGGACGTCCTCGGCGCGGTGGGCGCTCTGCCGTCCGGCGAGCCACAGCGGGTGCGCCACATCGAGGACGTTGCAGGCGTTCTCGCGGTCCGCGCCGAAGTAGCGGGGGTCGCGGGCGTGGTCGAGCACGGTGTCGATGACCCGCTCCGGGTGGGGTACGGGGACGCCGAACTGGGCGAACGAGCCCCGGGTCAGCCGGTAGTAGCCGTTGACGAGCTGGAGCCGCCCCTCCCGCGCTCCGGCGGTGCCCCACATGCCGGTCCACGGGTCGGTGCGGGTGAGCAGCCAGCCGAACAGCGCCTCCAGCGCGCCGGGGCCCGCCGCCTCGCCGCCCCGCGCGAGGTTCCAGTGCGCGGCGGTGGCGACCGCGTCCACCCAGCTGCCGGCGTGCCAGGCGCGCTCCCGCCAGGGCTGGGCGGCCAGCCGGTCCAGCAGTTGTCCGGCGGAGAGACCGGCGACGGCGTGCACCGGGTGGGCGAAGGAGGAGCCGAGCAGGTCGAGCGCGTAGCCGACCGACAGGATGTGGTACAGGGCGGCCCCGTCGTCGACGAAGCCGTCGGCGCCCGGCGCGGGCATCTCCGTGCCGGTCTCGGGCACCAGCCCGGTGGCCGGGTCCTGGAGCGCGCGCAGCCGGGCGATGTGCGCGTCGGCGGGGAGCTGGGCGGGGGCGCTGCCCAGCAGCAGGGCGGCGATCTCGACGGCGTCGCAGTGGGCGCGTACGGTCGGCGCGGCGTCCGGCCGGTCGCGGTAGGCGGTGCCGTCCCAGGCGCGGTCCAGGAGGGCCGGGGCCTCGGCGCGGGCGGTGTCGGCGAAGCGGGCCAGCCGCTGGGCGAGGCCGCCGTCCGGCCCGGTGCCGCCGGCGGCGGGGACAGCGGCCTTGCTGTTGCCCGCGCCGCGCGGTGCGCGCCGGTCGCGGATGAAGCGGGCCGGGTTGCCGCCCACCATGGCCCAGTCCGGTACGTCCCGGGTGACCACCGCCCCGGCGCCGATGACGCAGTGGTCGCCGACGGTGACCCCGTCGAGGATCACCACCTGGGATCCGATCCAGACATCGTCGCCGATGGTGATGCCCCGGCTGCTGGTGGGCTGCCGGTGGATGGGCCGGTCGGGAGCGGTGGAGTGGTTGAAGCCCAGCAGCGAGGTGTGGGCGCCGATGCGGACCGCGTCGCCCAGGGTCACGGTGCCGCGCACGGTGGTGAAGGGGTTGATGGTGCAGTCGGAGCCGGTGGTGACGGTGCCGGTGACATAGGCGTGGGCGGCGATGTACGAGCCGTCGCCGAGGCGCAGCCGGTCGGGGTGGACGGCGGCGCGTTCGGAGACGAAGCAGCGTGCGCCGATCTCGGCGGTGCCGGTGGCGGTCAGCCGGCGCTGTCGCTCGCGCTGGGCCGCGCGCTGTTCCTCGGTCGCCTCCGCCTCGAAGAACCAGGGGAGGAAGTCGAGCCTGTCGTCGCCAGTGTGGTCCATGAGGGTGCCTCACCAAGGGGTGCGCGAGCGGATGAAACGACTCAAACGCTAGGCGCACCCCTTGGGACGGGCAAGAAGCGGCCGGAAGACGGCGCCGGAGGGCCGACTCAGTCGCCGCTGCCGAACGCCGCGTCGAAGGAGGCGGCTGGCGGCGGGTAGTCGTACGCCCGCAGCTTGGCCAGCGCCTCCGGCGCCCCGGCCAGCCGGTCCATCCCCGCGTCCTCCCACTCCACCGAGATGGGGCCCTCGTAACCGATGGCGCCCAGCATCCGGAACACGTCCTCCCATGCCACATCGCCGTGCCCGGCGGAGACGAAGTCCCAGCCGCGCCGCGGATCGCCCCAGGGCAGGTGCGAGCCCAGCCGCCCGGTGCGGCCGTCCAGCCGCTTCCGGGCCTCCTTGCAGTCCACGTGGTAGATGCGGTCCCGGAAGTCGTACAGGAATCCCGCCGGGTCCAGGTCCTGCCACACGAAGTGGCTGGGGTCGAAGTTGAGGCCGAAGGCGGGCCGGTTGCCGATCGCGTCCAGCGTCTGCCGGGTGGTCCAGTAGTCGTAGGCGATCTCGCCCGGGTGCACCTCGTGGGCGAAGCGCACCCCCTCGGCGTCGAAGACGTCCAGGATCGGGTTCCAGCGCTCGGCGAACTCCGCGTAGCCCCGCTCGATCATGCCCGGCGGCACCGGCGGGAACATCGCGACCAGGTGCCAGATGGGCGAGCCGGTGAAACCGATCACCGTCCGCACCCCGAAGGCGGCGGCGGCCCGCGCGGTGTCCGCGATCTCGGCGGCGGCGCGCTGCCGTACACCCTCGGGCTCGCCGTCACCCCAGATGCGGGCGGGCAGGATGTTCCGGTGGCGCTCGTCGATGATGGCGTCCGAGACGGCCTGGCCCACCAAGTGGTTCGATATCGCCCAGCACTTGAGGCCGTACTTGGCCAGCAGGGCGTGCCGGCCCTCGATGTAGCCGGGCTCCTTCAGCGCCCGGTCCACCTCGAAGTGGTCGCCCCAGCAGGCGAGTTCCAGGCCGTCGTAGCCGAAGTCGCGGGCCAGCGAGCAAACCTCCTCCAGCGGCAGATCGGCCCACTGGCCGGTGAACAGGGTGAAGTCACGGGGCATGGTGGTTACTCCTACTCGACAGGGACGAGGGGCGTACGGCGGCTCCGGTACGCCCGGTGCGGTCGGCCGGTGGATCACCGGTGGGTCAATGGGGGGCGGGCGGATAGCTGAACAGGTGGTCGCTGATGAGCCGGGCGGCGCCGATGACCCCGGCGACCGGGCCCAGCTCGCCGAGGACGATGGGCAGATTGCCGGTGGCCAGCGGCAGGGACTGCCGGTAGACCTGGGTACGGATGGCGGCCAGCAGGGTGTGGCCGAGCCCGGTCACCCCGCCGCCGATGACGACCAGGGCCGGGTTGAAGAAGCTCACCAGGGCGGCGATCACATCGCCGGTGCGCAGCCCGCCGAGCCGGATGAGTTCGATGGCGGCGGTGTCCCCCGCGCTGGCCGCCGCGGCCACGTCGGCGGCGTCCAGGTGCCCGCGCCGCTCCAGCGCGGCGGCCAGTTCCGGGGACCGGCCGCCCCGGGCGGCGCTCTCGGCATCCCGGGCGAGCGCGGCGCCGCCGAAGTACGCCTCCAGGCAGCCCCGGTTGCCGCACGGGCAGGGCCGGCCGTCCTGCTCGACCTGGATGTGGCCGATGTCGCCCGCGCTGCCGGTGGCGCCGCGGTGCACCCGGCCGTCCACCACGATGCCGCAGCCGATGCCGGTGCCGATCTTGACGCAGATGAAGTCCCCCACCGAGTGGGCGACTCCGGCGTGCCGCTCCCCCAGGGCCATCAGGTTCACGTCGTTGTCGACCATCACCGGGCAGCCCAGTTCCTGGCCCAGCGCCTCCCGGACCGGGAAGCCGTCCCAGCCCGGCATGATCGGCGGGGCCACCGGGGTGCCCTCGGGAAAGCGCACCGGGCCGGGCAGGCCGATCCCGGCGCCGTCGAAGGCCGCGCAGCCGGTGGCGGCGCGCAGTTCGGCGGCCATCGCCAGGATCTGCTCCAGGACGGCCACCGGTCCGTCCCGTACGTCGACGGGCCGGGTGCGGTGCTCCAGGATCTCCAGCTCGGGCCCGGTGACCGCGACATCGACCGAGGTGGCCCCGAGGTCCACCCCGAGGAAACGCAACTGTGGGGTCAGCCGCACATTGTGTGAGGGACGGCCGCCCCGGGAAGCGGCGAGCCCGTCGGCGGCCACCAGCCCGGTGGCCAGCAGCCGGTCGAGTTCCACCGCCAGCCGGGAGCGGGAGAGTTCGACCCGCTCCCCCAGCTGCGCCCGGGAGGCGGGGCCGCTGTCGCGCAGCAGCCGCAGCAGCCGCGCCTGGTGGGCATTCGCGGGCCGGGCCGATATACGCCTCACACACCCTCCCGCCAACGCCGGCATCCCGTATCCCGGGCGGCGGGCGGCCGCCCGGGCTTCCGTGGGGAACCTAACATCGCGCCCCCCCCACGGGAAGAAGAACGTCGAAAATCAGCCCGTCATTTTCCACACTTCGGAAAAAGTCGTGGCCCGCCGCCCACCCCGGCCGGCCGG
>NZ_JBHWJL010000273.1:0-7090 GCF_042731495.1 Streptomyces sp. NPDC059853 | reverse complement strand
TCCGTGGGGGGCTGGCGGCCGCCCACCAGCGGGGGGGGGGGGGGGCCGTGGGGGGGCGACCCCCCCCCCCGCCCCGTACGGTTCCGGCGGCCGAACCGGACCTTCCGCACCGGGGCCGCGGACGCCGGGCCGTGCCGGGCTCCGTGGCATCCTGGAAAGCAGGGAAGAGGTGATATGTGATGACTCTGCCCATGCGACGCCGGACGGGTCCCTTCGCCGAGCCGCTGGCGGACTTCGACACCTTCTTCGACCGGATGAGCCGGATGCTGGAGTCGGTGCCGACGCCGTCGGCCGGTGAGCTGCCGTGGGCCCCGCTCGCGGATCTGCACGAGACGGACGACGCCTACCTCGTCACGGTGGAACTGCCGGGGGTGGCGGCGGACGACATCGATGTCGCGCTCAGCGACCGGGAGCTGACCGTCACCGCCGTGTACGGGGACCGGAAGGAATCCGGTGTCCTGCGGCGTGGCACCCGCCGTACCGGACGGTGCGAGTACCGGACGCTGCTGCCCACCGAGGTGAGCGGCGACGACATCACCGCCGGACTGTCCGACGGTGTCCTGCGGGTCACCGTCCCGAAGGCGAAGACCGCCACACCACGGCACATCGAGATCACCACCGGCGAGTAGCGCGGCCCGGGGGCGGGGACCGCATCGGTCCGCGCCCCCGTCCGCTCACAGCCCGGCGTGCTCGGCCACGGCCTGCTTGAGGTGGCTCAGGACGGTGGTGGCCGTTTCGCGGACGCCGGGAAGGGTCGCCAGGTCGGGGACCGGCAGGACGGTCTCCAGATAGACCTTCAGCTTGGGTTCGGTACCGCTGGGGCGGACGATGACCCGCGCCGAGCGCACCGGCCCGCTGCCGGTGCCGCCGAGCGTGTAGCGCAGGCCGTCGGTCGGCGGGAGGGTCGCGGTGCCCCGGGTGAGATCCTCGGCGCCGGTGACCGGCAGGCCGGCCAGTTCGGTGGGCGGGGTGGCCCGCAGCCGCCGCATCGCCTCGGTGATCAGCGACAGATCGGTGACCCGGACCGACAACTGGTCGGTGGCGTGCAGGCCGTGTTCGACGGCCAGGTCGTCCAGGACGTCCAGGACGGTACGGCCGTGCTCCTTCTCCGCCGCCGCCAGTTCCGCGATCAGCAGGGCGGCGGTGATGCCGTCCTTGTCGCGCACGCCCCGCGGGTCCACGCAGTAGCCCAGCGCCTCCTCGTAGCCGTACCCCAGGTCCTCGACCCGGCCCAGCCACTTGAAGCCGGTCAGCGTCTCCTCGTACCGCAGCCCGGCCGCCGCCGCGATCCGGCCGGTCAGCGACGAGGACACGATCGAGGCGGCGAAGGTGCCGCCGCGCCCGCCGCGTACCAGATGGGTGGCCAGCAGCGCGCCGACCTCGTCGCCGCGCAGCATGCGCCAGCCGCCCTCGGCGAACGGGTCGGGCACACCGACCGCGCACCGGTCGGCGTCCGGGTCGTTGGCGATGACGAGGTCGGGGCGGACGGAGCGGGCCACCTCGAAGGCCAGGTCCATGGCGCCCGGCTCCTCCGGGTTGGGGAAGGCGACCGTCGGGAAGTCCGGGTCGGGCTCGGCCTGGGCGGGCACCTCGGCGGGCGCCGGGAACCCGGCCCGCTCGAACGCCGCCGTCAGCACGGACTGCCCGACGCCGTGCAGCGGGGTGTAGACGACGCGGGTGGTGCGCGGTGAGCCGGCCGTGAGCGGGGCCATGGCCCGGGCCAGGTAGTCGGTGACCAGGTCCTCGCCGAGCACGTCCCAGCCGTCCCCGGCCAGCGGGACGTCCGCCAGCGCGCCGACCGCGCCGATCTCGGCCGCGATGTCGGTGTCCGCCGGGGGGACGATCTGGCTGCCGTCGCCGAGGTAGACCTTGTAGCCGTTGTCCCGGGGCGGGTTGTGGCTGGCGGTGACCGCGACACCGGCCACCGCGCCGAGGCGGGTGATGGCGTAGGCGAGGACGGGTGTGGGCAGCGGGCGCGGCAGCAGGGCGGCGCGCAGCCCGGCGCCCACCATGACGGCGGCGGTGTCGCGGGCGAAGTCGGCGCTGCGGTGCCGGGCGTCGTAGCCGATGACGACCAGGCCTTCGCCGTGGCCCCGGGTCTTCAGATAGGCAGCGAGCCCGGCCGCGGCCCGGATGACCACGGCCCGGTTCATGCGCATCGGCCCCGCGCCCATCTCGCCGCGCAGCCCGGCGGTGCCGAACTGGAGGGTGCCGGCGAACCGGTCCGCCAGGGCCGCCTCGTCCCCGGCCGCCAGCAGGGCGGCCAGCTCGGCGCGGGTCTCCGGGTCGGGGTCCTCGGCCAGCCACGCCTCGGCCGCCGCCCTCAGCTCCTGCGTCGTCATCGCTTCTCCGCTCCTCAGATGCGCCCGAGTACCTGCGACAGCAGTGTGCCCATGCGTACCGCGGAGTCACGGCCCGCCTGGAGGACTTCCTCGTGGTTCAGCGGTTCGCCGGTGATTCCGGCGGCCAGATTGGTGACGAGGGAGATGCCCAGCACCTCGGCGCCGGCCTCGCGGGCGGCGATGGCCTCCAGCACGGTGGACATGCCGACCAGGTCGCCGCCGATGGCGCGCACCATGCCGATCTCGGCCGGGGTCTCGTAATGCGGCCCGGGGAACTGGACGTACACGCCCTCCTCCAGGCTCGGGTCGACCTCCTTGCACAGCGCCCGCAGCCGGGGGGAGTACAGGTCGGTGAGGTCGACGAAGTGGGGGCCGGTGATGGGGGAGGTGGCGGTGAGGTTGATGTGGTCGCTGATGAGGACGGGCTGGCCGGGGCGCATGCCCTCGCGCAGTCCGCCGCACCCGTTGGTCAGCACGATCACCTTGCAGCCGGCCGCGACCGCCGTGCGCACGCCGTGGACCACGGCGCCGACGCCGCGGCCCTCGTACAGATGGGTGCGCCCCAGGAAGACGAGGACGTGCTTGTCGCCGAGCCGGTAGGAGCGGATGGTACCGGCGTGCCCGGCGACGGCCGGGGGCGGGAAGCCGGGCAGCTCGGTGACCGGGAACTCGGCGACCGCCTCGCCCAGCGCGTCGGCCGCGGGGAGCCAGCCCGAGCCCATCACCAGGGCCACGTCATGGCTGTCCACACCGGTCAACTCACGCAGCCGGGCCGCCGCGTCGTCCGCCGACGCCTTGCCCGCAATCTCTGAAGCAGTCACGGGGGGAGCCTAGCCGAGTTTGGCCTACGCGCGTAGACGAGGGGCTGATCCGACCTGGGCGACCGGCCTCACGGGCGGTCAGCAGGGGCGCTTGCGCAGTTCCATCACATAGTCGTGCGGGGCCCCGGCCGACTCGGCGGCGTCCGCGACCTCGCCGAGGTAGCGGGCGGAGGGCAGCCCGCCCTCGTACCCGTTCAGCACGTAGACCCACGCCTGGGCGTCGCCGTCCAGGGTGTGCACCCGGATCCGCATCCGCCGGTAGATGCCCAGGCCCACCCCCTCCCAGCGGTCCATGGCGTCCTCGTCCATCGGCGCGATGTCGTACAGCGCGACGAAGACCCCGGGGCCCGGGCCGTCGTCGGGGACCGCCTCCACGATGGTGGCGAGCGCCCCCTCCCAGCCCATGTGCTCACCGCCGAAGGTGAGCCGCCAGCCCGTGATCCAGCCGGTGCCGCGCAGGGGGGAGTGCTTGGCGCGGCGGGCCATCAGCCGGGCGTCGAGGTTTCCGGCGTATGCGGCGTAGAGCGACATGGAACTGAGCGTACGGGAGTGGCGCCGGTCATCGGCTGAGCCGTCCGTTCCTGTCCGCCTTCGCACGGGCTTCGTAACGCCTCCGTCTGACAGGTCACAGTCAGGGGGTCGCACGTTCCCCGCGCGGCGGCATGAGAGACACTGGGGTACGTGACTCGGATCGTGATCATCGGTGGCGGACCTGGCGGCTACGAGGCGGCACTGGTGGCCGCGCAGCTCGGCGCGGAGGTGACCGTGGTCGACCGGGACGGCCTCGGCGGCGCCTCGGTGCTCACCGACTGCGTGCCGTCCAAGACGCTGATCGCCACCGCCGAGGTCATGACCAGCTTCGACTCCTCCCACGACGAGCTGGGCATCCTGCTGCCCGGCGGGGAGGGCCCCGCGCTCACCGTGGACCTCGGGAAGGTCAACCGGCGGGTCAAGCGGCTCGCGCTGGCCCAGTCGCAGGACATCACCGCCTCCGTCACCCGCACCGGTGTCACGGTGCTCCCGGGCCGGGGCCGGCTCGCGCCGCAGCAGGCGCCGGACGGCTCGCGCCGGGTGTCGGTCACCCACCCGGACGGTACCGAGGTGGAGCTGGTCGCCGACGCCGTGCTGATCGCCACCGGCGGGCACCCGCGCGAGATCCCCGACGCCCGCCCGGACGGGGAGCGCATCCTCAACTGGACGCAGGTGTACGACCTCGCCGAGCTGCCCGAGGAACTGATCGTGGTGGGCTCGGGCGTCACCGGCGCCGAGTTCGCCGGCGCCTACCAGGCGCTGGGCTCCCGCGTCACGCTGGTCTCCTCGCGGGACCGGGTGCTGCCGGGCGAGGACCCGGACGCGGCCGCCGTGCTGGAGGACGTGTTCCGGCGGCGCGGCATGAACGTGATGGCGCGCTCGCGGGCGGCGGCGGCCAAGCGGGTCGGGGACCGGGTGGAGGTCACGCTGGCCGACGGCCGGGTCATCTCCGGCACGCACTGTCTGATGGCGGTCGGCGCGATCCCGAACACCGCCGGGATGGGCCTGGAGGAGGCCGGGGTCCGGCTGAAGGAGTCGGGCCACATCTGGACGGACCGGGTCTCGCGCACCTCGGCGCCCGGGGTGTACGCGGCGGGCGATGTGACCGGGGTGCTGGCGCTGGCGTCGGTGGCCGCGATGCAGGGCCGGATCGCGATGTACCACTTCCTCGGGGACGCGGTGGCCCCGCTGAACCTGAAGACCGTTTCGGCGAACATCTTCACCGACCCGGAGATCGCCACCGTCGGTTACACCCAGGCGGATGTGGACGAGGGCCGGATCGACGCGCGCGTGGTGAAGCTGCCGCTGCTGCGCAACGCGCGCGCCAAGATGCAGGGCGTGCGGGACGGTTTCGTGAAGCTGTTCTGCCGTCCCGGGACCGGGATCGTGGTCGGCGGCGTCGTGGTGTCCCCGCGGGCGAGCGAGCTGATCCACCCTATTTCGATCGCCGTTGACAACAGTCTGACCGTGGAACAGATCGCAAAAGCGTTCACCGTGTACCCGTCTCTGTCGGGTTCGCTCGCCGAAACGGCGCGCCAGTTGCAGACGAGCAAGGTCGCCGAGGAACAGTAGGCACTGGTCAGCGCGGGTGGCGCGCAGCAGGCGCCTCTGGCATATATCACGCCGGGGGCGCACGTACAGACAACTTCGGTAATTCTGCGCAACCTGGTGAAACCAGACGGTCGTTAGGGTTACTGTCGGTTCCGTGTTCGCTGCAGAACGTCGTCAGATGATTCTCGAAATGGTGCGAGCCAACGGGGCCGTGTCGCTCCGCGAGCTCGCCCGCGTCGTCCAGACCTCCGAAGTGACCGTGCGGCGCGATGTGCGCGCCTTGGAGGCCGAAGGACTGCTGGATCGCAGACACGGTGGTGCGGTCCTGCCCGGCGGTTTCGCCCGGGAGTCCGGATTTCCGCAACGCTCGCTGGCCGTCACCGCCGAGAAGGCCGCCATCGCCGAACTCGCCGCCTCCATGGTGACGGAGGGTGAGGCCATCGTGGTCGGTGCCGGGACCACCACACAGGAGCTCGCCCGCCGGCTGGCCCGGGTCCCCGGGCTGACCGTGGTCACCAACTCCCTCCTGGTGGCGCAGGCGCTGGCCCACGCCAACCGGGTCGAGGTGGTCATGACCGGCGGCACCCTGCGCGGCTCCAGCTACGCGCTGGTGGGCAGCGGTGCCGAGCAGTCGCTGCAAGGGCTGCGCGTCACCCGGGCGTTCCTGTCCGGAGCCGGGCTCACCGCCGAACGCGGCCTGTCCACCTCGAACATGCTCTCCGCGAGCGTGGACCGGGCGCTGGCCAGGGCGGCTTCGGAGGTCGTGGTGCTCGCCGATCACTCCAAGATCGGCGCGGACACCATGCTCCAGACGGTGCCCACCGAGATGATCACCCATCTGGTCACCGACCAGCCGCCACCGGACTGCTCGCGGGCCGGTACGGAACTGGAGGCGCTCGCCGACCAGGGGGTACGGATCTCGGTGGCGGGCGGCGGCCGGGCCCAGCCGGGGGAGCGGGAGCGCACGCTGCCGGGGCCCCGTGGCGCCCAGCCGCCGCACGGCAAACCGCCGCTGTCCGGCCCGCCGCCCATCACCCCGCCGTCCGCCCAGCAGCGCCTGTCGGACCTGGCCGCCCAGCGCCGCCGCTGACCCCTCGGGGCACGGCGGGGCGGCGCAGGCGCCGACAGGGGCGGCAGGGTAGGGCCGCCGTCCGGGCGGAGCGTGCCGCCGGACGTACGGCCGGGGGAGACGAGGCCGCCCCGTTACGGCGCGGGTGCCCCCGCCGCCGAGCCGGGACGGCAGGTGCCCGGTGCCGGCGCGCGATCACGGCCTCGCGCGCCTCGGCGGAACGGCATGCCCGCGAGGCGCCGTGGGCGGTGCCGGGGGGAGGGCACACCGGGCGCGCACCGGCGCGCGGCCGACGGCCGGACCGCGCGACCCCGGACCCTCGACGGCCGCGTGGCGCACGGCGCGGACCGGCGTGAACGCGGCCGGACGCGCCCGTTGATGGCTGCGGACATGCGCGCGGCGCATCCGCCGCACAGCGGCGCGCTACGTCGCGCGGCGCAGGACGTGCCCCGGTCCCTCCCGGAGACGAACCGGCGTCCCACCTCCGGAGCGCACGACGCCCGCAGCGGGCCGCCCGATCATCGGCGGCCGCGATGCCACGGACGAACCCTCCGGGGGGCCGGGGACGAAGAGCACGGCGAGGGACCGTCGTCGGTGACGTCCGTCGCCCGCCCGCCGCTTCCTGGCGGTGCGCCATGCGCCCGCCGATCCCGGCCGCCGCCGTCCGGTACGAACGGTCCTTCCGCCCGCCGGTGCCCCGGTCACGCGGGCGGCGCCCCGCGCACTCCCGTCCCTCCCCCCACGGACCGACCGCACGCCCCCGCCCCCCTGCGCAC
>NZ_JBHWJL010000272.1:0-7127 GCF_042731495.1 Streptomyces sp. NPDC059853 | reverse complement strand
CAGCGCCACGGCCTCGGCGGCCGGCTGCTCGACCGGATCGAACAGCGCCTCGCGGCCGAGGCCGACGCCGCCCGCTACCGGCTGCACTCCGGCCAGCGCGGCGAGGGCAACCTGCGGCTGTACCGGCGGCTCGGCTACGCGCCGGTGGCCACCGAGCACGTGTCGCGCCACCTCAACGTCATCACGCTGGAGAAGATCCGGGTGCCCCAGGCGCGCCCGGGCGAACTGGCCGCCAGCGCCTGACGGCAGGCGCTCAGCGTTCGTGCCGCCGGGACCGGCGCAGCCACAGCAGCCCGGTCACCGGCAGCACGAGCGGCAGGAACAGATAGCCCCGTCCGTAGTCCGACCACACGGTCGCGTCCGGGAAGGCGGACGGGTCCACCAGCGTCCAGGTCCCCACCGCCAGCACCCCAACCAGCTCGGCGGCGCAGCATCCGAGCGCGATCCGCCGCGCTCCCTCCCCGCCGCGCACCAGGGCCACCGTGATGAAGGCGTACACCAGGGCGGCGACGGCGGACAGCGCGTAGGCCAGCGGCGCCTCGTCGAAGCGGGTGGAGAGCTGGTAGAGGGAGCGGGAGGCCGCGCCCACGGTGAACACGCCGTACAGCGTCACCAGCAGCCGGCCGGGACCGTCGCGCAGCCCGTGCTCGCGGGGGCCGGACGCCTCCGGTGCCCCGGCGGGGACGGGCGCGGCGGGGGTGGCAGGGGTGGCGGGCTCAGCCAACGCTCACACCGCCCGCCCACACGTCGTCCAGCCGCAGCTGGAGCACCGCGAGCACCAGGGCGCCCGCCGCGACCGTGGCCGAGCCCCACCGGGAGCGTTCGCCCAGCGAGACCATCGCGACCACCGGCAGACACAGCGGCACGGCGACCAGGTACGAGGCGAAGACCACCGTGCTGTCGCCCGAGGGCCGCTCGCCGCCGGAGAGCTGGACCACCCCTATGGCCAGCTGCACGAGCGTGAGCAGCAGCACCACGGCCATACCCAGGTAGTGCCAGTCCTTGACGGGCTGGCCGCGCAGGGCGGCGTACGCGCACCAGGCGGCCAGCAGCAGCGCGGCCACGGCGACCGCGACCGTCAACGGGGTGAGCATGGCGCCGACTCTACTGCGCGCCCCGGGACCGTCCCGACCCCACCCCCGGCCCGATCCCCACCCCGCCCGCGCACAGCCCGGGCACCGTGGCGTTGGCCACACCGGCCCCTGCCGTCCCGCCCGCCGCGCACCCGCCGCGGGCCGCGTCCCACCCGGTATCCGCGCAGGTCACACCAGGTTCACCGGTCCCGGTACGGGGAGCGGGACAGGCCGGTCGTATGTCCACCATGCGGACGGGAGTGTCCGTATAAGGGACGGGATACAAGCGTTCTGTTTTACTGGTCGGCATGACCGCGACGAGCCATCGTTCCCTGACGACCGAGGCAGCCCCTGTGCCCGGTGCTCGTTGTCGGGGCCGAATGTGTGACCGCTGAGGGCCCCCGCACGAGCCGTCTCGCGCCCCGAAGCGAACTCCGACAGCCACCCGGCCGGCGCCGATCCGCCCGCCCCCGGCCTCGCGCTCACCTCTCTCGTTGACCCCGCGAAACCCCCGCGGGGACCTGCCCCGTGCCCGGCGCGCCCAGCCGCGCGCCCGGACACCCGACCGTGACGGGAACCCAGTGATCACGACCACGGACCTCACCAAGGTCTACCACTCACGCGGCCGTGAGGTCACCGCGCTGGACGGTGTGAACCTCCACGTCCGGCCCGGTGAGGTCTTCGGCGTCATCGGCCAGAGCGGCGCCGGCAAATCCACCCTGATCCGCTGCGTCAACCTGCTGGAGCGGCCCACCTCCGGCACGGTCACCGTCGACGGCACCGACCTCACCGCCCTGGCCGGCCGGGGCAAGCGCGCCGGCCGCCCGCTGCGCGAGGCCCGCACCCGCATCGGCATGATCTTCCAGCACTTCAACCTGCTCTCCGCCCGCACCGTGCAGGGCAACATCGAGCTGCCGCTGGAGATCCTGGGCCTCACCCGCCGCGAACGCGCCCGCAAGGCCCTGGACCTCCTCGACCTCGTCGGCCTCGCCGACAAGGCCCGCGCGTTCCCCACCCAGCTCTCCGGCGGCCAGAAGCAGCGCGTCGGCATCGCCCGCGCCCTGGCCGGCGACCCCAAGGTGCTGCTCTCGGACGAGGCGACCTCCGCGCTCGACCCCGAGACCACCCGCTCCGTCCTCCAACTGCTGCGCGACCTCAACCGGCAGCTCGGGCTCACCGTCCTCCTCATCACCCACGAGATGGACGTCGTCAAGACCGTCTGCGACTCCGCGGCCCTGATGCGCGACGGCCGCATCGTCGAGTCCGGGGTCGTCTCCGACCTGCTCGCCACCCCCGGCTCCACCCTCGCCGCCGAACTCTTCCCCCTCACCGGCACCGCGGGCACCGGCCGCACTCTGGTCGACATCACCTTCCACGGCGGCAGCGCGGGCCGGCCCGTCATCTCCCAGCTCGCCCGCGACCACGACATCGACGTCTCGATCCTCGGCGCCGCCATGGACACCGTCGGCGACGCCCAGGTCGGCCGGATGCGCATCGAACTCCCCGGACGCCCCGAGGACAACGACCGGGCGCTCGCCTTTCTGCGCGCCCAGGGCCTGACCGTCGAGATACCCGGCGCCGACGCCACCCCCGGCGTCGCGCTCAGCAAGGAAGGTGCCTGATGGGCTGGGATCAGATGCGGCCCCTGCTGGAGCAGGGCACCATCGACACCCTCTACATGGTCGGCTGGTCCACCCTGATCGCCGCACTCGGCGGACTGCCCCTCGGCGTCCTCCTCGTGCTCACCGACCGCGGCGGGCTGCTCGCCAACACCGTCGTCAACAAGATCCTCGGCGCCGTCGTCAATGTCGGCCGCTCGCTGCCGTTCATCATCATGATGGTCGCCCTCATCCCCTTCACCCGCTGGGTGGTGGGCACCGCCTTCGGCCCCACGGCCGCCATCGTGCCGCTCGCCATCGGCGCCATCCCCTTCTTCGCCCGGTTGGTGGAGACCTCCGTGCGCGAGGTCGACCACGGCCTGGTCGAAGCCGCGCAGGCGATGGGCGGCGGCACCTGGACCGTCGTCCTCAAGGTGCTGCTGCCGCAGTCCCTGGCCTCCCTGGTCGCCGGCCTCACCACCACCGTGATCGCCCTCATCGGCTACTCCGCCATGGCCGGCGCGGTCGGCGGCGGCGGCCTGGGCACCCTCGCCCTCACCTACGGCCACCAGCGGTTCGAGACCGACTTCATGTACATCATCCTCGCGGTGATCGTCGTGATCGTGACCGTCGTGCAGCTGCTGGGCGACGGCGTCGTCCGCCTGCTGACCCGCCGCAAGCGCACCGGCTGACCGCCGCCGGACCGCCCCGGCCCCACAGACCCCCGGCACCCCCGGGCCCATGAGAACAACCCGCAGTGATCGAAAGGCACTTTTCGTGCGTACTCACCTCCGTACCGCCACCCTCGTGGCCTCCGCAGCCGCCCTCACCCTGAGCCTGGCCGCCTGCGGCACCGACTCCGATCCGCGCAGCGGCGACGACGCCGGCTCGTCCGCCGGCGACGTCCAGCGGATCACCGTCGCGGCCAACCCCAACCCGCACGCGCAGATCCTCGACTTCGTCCGGGACAACCTCGCCGAGGACGCCGGACTGGAGCTGACTGTCCAGGAGTTCAGCGACTACGTGCTGCCCAACACCGCCGTCGACAGCGGTGAGGTGGACGCCAACTTCTTCCAGCACCAGCCCTACCTGGACGACTTCAACGCCAACCACGGCACCGACATCGTCCCGGTCGTCAACGTGCACCTGGAACCGCTCGGCCTCTACTCCAAGTCCCTGGACAGCCTGGACGGCCTCACCGAGGGCTCCTCCATCGCCATCCCGGACGACGCCAGCAACGGCGGCCGTGCCCTCCAGTTGCTCGCCCAGAACGACGTCATCGAGCTGAAGGACGGCGTCGGCGCCGAGGCCGTCCTCGGTGACATCACCGACGACCGCGGCATCACGTTCACCGAGCTGGAGGCCGCCAGCCTCCCGCGCGCCCTGGACGACTTCGACGCCGCCATCGTCAACGGCAACTACGCCCTGGAGGTCGGCCTCTCCCCGGCCGACGACGCCATCGCCCTGGAAGAGGCCGAGGGCAACCCGTACGCCAACTTCCTCGCCGTCAAGGCGGGCAACGAGGACGACCCGGCCGTGCAGACCCTCGCCCGGCTGCTGAACTCCGACGAGGTCAAGCAGTTCATCGAGGACACCTACCCCGGCTCCGTCGTCCCGGCCTTCGGTACCCCCGGAGCCTGACCTCCCACAGCGGCGTACCACCCCACGCACACCGGGCCCCGGCACCCCTGCCGGGGCCCGGCGCTGCGCGAACGGGCTGGATACTGCATGCTGTCCCCTCGGACCCCAGGCATGGAGCGGCGCATGACATCCCACTTCCCCGACATCTCCATCAGCACCGAACGCCTCGTGCTGCGCCCCTTCGAGGAAGCCGACATCCCGCCGCTCACCGACATGATGAACGACGAGCTGACCGTCGCCTGGACCACCGCCCCCACCCCGTACACCCGGCGCGACGCCCACGAGTGGATCGTCAGACGCGCCCCCGCCGAACGCCGCACCGGCCGCGGCATCGTCTTCGCCGTCACCGAGCACCTGACCCAGCGGCTGGTCGGCAGCGCCCACCTGATGAACACCGACTGGCGCAACCGCCGCACCGAACTCGGCTGCATCATCGGCCCCTGGGCCCGCGGCGAGGGCTACGCCGCCGAGACGGTGCTCGCCATCGCCCAGTGGCTCTTCCGCGACCAGCGCTTCGAACGCCTCGAACTGCGCACCGCGGCCGGCAACACCGCCTCCCAGCAGGTCGCCCAGAAGGCCGGCTGCGTCAGCGAGGGGGTCCTGCGCAACGCCCGGATAGTGCGCTCCCGCACCGAGGACGGCGGCTGGACGGACATCCGCACCGACACCATCGTGTGGAGCCTTCTCCCGGAGGACCTGGAAGACCGCTGAACCGCTGGTCACGCGCGGTAGGCTCAGCGGCGTCCCCCTCGTGACGAGTCCAGGAGCTTCCGTACATGGCTGACCGCGTCACCGTGATCGGATGGGACGGCAGCCCGCTGACCCCGGGCGCACGTGCCGCGCTGAGCGCCGCCACCCTGGTCGCGGGCGCGCCCCGGCATCTGGTCCTGCCCGACATCCCCGCGGGCGCCGAACGCGTGCAACTCGGCAGCCTCCGCCTCGCGGCCGGCCGGATCGCCGCCCACCGGGGCACGGCGGTGGTCCTCGCCGACGGCGACCCCGGCTTCTTCGGCGTCGTCCGCACCCTGCGCCACCTCGAACACGGCCTGGAGGTCGAGGTGATGCCGGCCGTCTCCGCCGTCGCGGCCGGCTTCGCGCGCGCCGGCATGCCCTGGGACGACGCCCGTATCGTCACCGCCCAGCAGCGCACCCTGCGCCGCGCCGTCAACGTCTGCCGGGCCCACCCCAAGGTCGCCGTCCTCACCTCGCCGGGCGCCGGGCCCGCCGAGATCGCGCTGCTGCTCGGCGACGTGCACCGGACGTTCGTCATCTGCGAGGCACTGGGCACCGACCGGGAACGGGTGTCCGTGCTCACCTCGGACAAGGTCGCCCGGCACACCTGGACCGACCCCAATCTGGTCATCGTGGTCGGTGGCACGGGCGGTGGCGCCACCGCCGCCGACGGCGGCACGGGGGAGAGCTGGCTCGCGGGCCTGGACCCGGCCGCCGCCGTCGAACCGCGCGGCTGGGGCCTGGACCCGGCCGCGTACCAGCAGAGCGCCCTGCCGGCCCCGGGCCGCACCCCGCACCTGCGGGCCCTGGAACTGGCCGTGCTCGGCCCGCGCCCCGGCGATCTCGTCTGGGACATCGGCGCGGGCAGCGGCCTGGCCGCCCTGGAGGCGGCCCGGCACGGGGCGGCCGTCATCGCCGTGGACCGGGACGCCGAAGCCTGCGCGGTGGCCGGGGCCACCGCCCGGCGGTTCGGAGTCCAGCTGCACGTGGTGCACGGCGTCGCCCCGCAGGTGCTGGCGTCCCTCCCGGAACCGGACGTGGTCCGGGTCGGCGGCGGCGGCGACCGTACGCTCGTGGCCTGCGCCGACCGCAGGCCGCAGCGGATCGTCACGCACGCCATGACCCGGGATCAGGCGGAAGCGGCGGGGCGGGTGCTGGCCGGCGCGGGCTACACGGTGCGCTGCACGCTCCTGCAATCGGTGGAACTGGAGACCCAGGAGTGGTCGGAACAGGGGCGTTCCGTCGTCTTCCTGTTGGCCGGAAGCCGTCCGTGACCAGCGGAGAGACAAACCCGGACCATCCCGGGCCACTCGTACGACCCATGACCGGGAGTGGGCGCGGGCAACGGTAGGCTGGTGGATCGTTGTGCCGTCGGCCGGACTTGATGATTCATCCGCCAATGTCCGGATCCATCCGGCGACACGACCCGGCAGAGCACGACCGATGGGCGAGGGGTACGCATGACGGACACCGGCCGGATCCCGGAGGAGGGAGAGCCGGAGCACGGCTTTCCCTTCACGGCTCAGGCGGACGATGTCATCGAGGGCGAAGAGGAAGATCTGCTGATGCCGGGGGCGCACGTCGCCTGGGGCAACGCGGCCCCCACCCCGCAGCCGATCACTCCGGCGGCCCCGAGACCGGCCCAGCTGGCCCCCCTCTTCCCCGCACCACGCACGGCGGGCGCCCCCGCCGCCCCGCAGCCGGGCCCGACGCCGCCCGCCGCCGGACCGGTGCCCGCTCCGGGCCGTGCGGTGCCCGCTTCCGGTGCGGCACCCGCGCCTGCGCCCGCTCCGGGTGTGGCACCCGCACCTGCGCCCGCTCCGGGTGTGACGCCCGCGCCCGCTCCCGCTTCCGGCCCGGTGCCCGCGGGTCCCGGTGCCGGTCCCGCCGTACCGGCGGAGGCCCGGCCCGCGCCCGGGCCCGTGCCGCCCCCCGCCGCTGCCGCGGCGACCGGGCCCGCACCGGCGGGCGCACCGGACACCCCCGGTGACCCGGGCGGTCCTGAGGCGCAGGACCCGTCCGAGACCCCGGGCGCCCCCGAGGCCCAGGGCACGCCCGCCACGGCGGGCGCAGAGGCCGGCCC
>NZ_JBHWJL010000271.1:0-7146 GCF_042731495.1 Streptomyces sp. NPDC059853 | reverse complement strand
CAGGAGCATGGGGGTGAGCTTAAGGGCTGCCGCGCGCTGCCCGCCGGGCCGGGGGAGCGTGCGCCGGTCGCCGGGGGTGATGGGACCGCCCTTACGCGCCGCGTGCGGCGCGGCCGTTCTCGGCCCGGATGACGAGCGCGAGACCGGCGAGGATCACGGCGAGCGCGGGGTAGGCGGCCGGTTCGGGCCGCTGGCCGAGCCAGACGGCGGCGATGAGGGCCGCGCCGGGGGTCTCCAGCAGGATGGCGGTGGAGGTCACGGAGGGGCCCAGGCTGCTGACCACCCGGCTCATCAGGGAGTGGCCGAGCAGCTGGGCGGTGACGGTGAGCAGCAGCAGCTTCAGCCAGGTCTCGGCGGAGTACCCGGCGAGCGCGGACCCGCCGATCAGGCACACGGGCAGCAGCAGCGCGGCGGTGGTGGTGTAGCAGACGAAGGTGTACGCGGTGGTGCTGGTGGTACGGCGCACCTCGGCGCCGATCAGCACGTAGACGGCCGCCGCGATGCCGCCGCCGAGGGCGAGGGCGTCGCCGGCCAGGGCGCGGGCGGAGACGGTGAGATCGACGCCGGTCAGCAGCAGCGCGCCGGTGAAGGCGATGCCGACGCCCGTCCACACGGCGGCCGGGGGGCGGTGGCCGCGCAGCCGCAGCAGCAGGATGGTCCAGATCGGGGTGGTGGTCACCAGGGCGACGGAGGAGGCCACCGAGGTCAGCTCCAGGCTGGGCAGCCACAGCGCGAAGTGCGCGGCGAGGACGGCGCCGGCCAGGGCGGACAGGACGAGGTTGCGGCGGCCCATGCGGCGCACCTCGCGGCGCAGGGAGCCGCGCAGCAGGACGGCGGGGGCGAGGGCGGCGGCCGCCGCGGCGTTGCGCCAGAAGGCGATGGCCAGGGCGGGGGCGGCGATGGCGGTGATCAGTGGCCCGGACAGCGAGATGCCGGCGACGGCGACGGCCAGCAGCGCGATGTCGAGGCGGGGGGCCGTGGCGAGGCCGGTGCCGGTACCGGTGGCCCCGGTGGGGCTCGTGGCGGGGGCGCCGGCGCGTGTACCGGTGGCGGGCATTCCCCCACTGTAAGCCCCGCTCAGCTGGTGGGTGCTGACGGTCCGGGGAGCGGACGGGCGGCGGCGCCCGCCTCCGGGCGGGCGAGCAGCGAGACCAGGACGGCGGCGACCACCGCCGCGGCGGCCAGCCCCGGCAGCGCGGCACCCGGGCCGAGCACGGCATGGCTCAGGGCCCAGCCCACCGGGCCCGCCACCGCACCGGTGGCCAGGGTGAGCGCGCGGTAGGGGAAGTCCCGGCGCGGCAGCCGCCCGGTCGCCACGGCGGCGACCGCGAGCCCGGTCATCATCGACAGCAACGTCAGCACGATCACCTTGCGGTCCTACCACCGGTGACGGACGGCGAAACGGCGGCCCGGGAGTTCACCGGACCGCCGTATCCGCTGTTCAGCGGGTGTTCACCGCACCGTCACCAGGACCGGCCGGAGTGGGTCACAGCGGGCCGAAGCCCACCCGGCGCACCGCGGGCTGGCCGATCTCGACGTACGCGATCCGGTCGGCCGGGACCAGAATCTTGCGGCCGTTCTCATCGGTCAGGCTCAGGAGCTTGCTGTCCCCGGAGAGCGCTTCGGCGACCGCGGTTTCCACCTCCTTGGCAGACTGCCCGCTTTCGAGGCTGATCTCGCGCGGCGTGTGCTGAACGCCGATCTTGATCTCCACGGCTTGTCCCTCCGCTGGTCACTGTCGTGCTGTCGTGCGCGATGGTCCGCGCCGCAGGCATACCCGCACAGCGTATCCGGGCGCCCCCGGGGCCGGATCGCGGTGGGCCACGCCCTCAGCGAACAGCCGCCGTACCGGGCGTACCGGGACCGGGCCGGGGACGTACCGGGGCCGTGCGGGGACCGGCGTCAGGACGAGGACGGGTTCTGCATGGGGAAGCCCGCGATGCCCCGCCACGCCAGCGCGCCGATCAGCGACTTCGCCACCTCGCGCGGCACCGGCTGCCCCGAGCTGAGCCAGTGCCGGGCCGTGACCTGCGCCATCCCGCACAGGCTCACCGCCAGCAGCATCGACTCCTCCTCCGGCAGGTCGGTGTCCTCGGCGATCACCGCGCCGACCAGTTTGGCGCAGTCCAGCGACACCTGGTCCACCCGCTCGCGGACCTGCGGCTCATTGGTCAGATCCGACTCGAACACCAGCCGGAACGCGCCGCCTTCGTGCTCCACGTAGTCGAAGTAGGCGTCCATGGTGGCGGCCACCCGCTCCTTGTTGTCCTGCGTGGAGGCGAGCGCCTGCCGCACCGACCGCAGCAGCGCCTCGCAGTGCTGGTCGAGAAGCGCCAGATAGAGATCGAGCTTGCCCGGGAAGTGCTGGTACAGCACCGGTTTGCTCACCCCGGCACGGTCGGCGATGTCGTCCATGGCCGCCGCGTGGTAGCCCTGGGCGACGAACACCTCCTGGGCCGCCCCCAGCAGCTGGTTGCGGCGGGCCCGGCGCGGCAAGCGGGTGCCGCGGGGCCGAGCCTCGGTCTGCTCGATGGCGCTCACGCCGCCTCCCGGTGAGTGGTCCGTGTCGGTCGGACCGGTCGTGCCGACCGGCTCCGACTGGCCATCGTACGTTCGGGGCAACGGCCCCCGCCCGCGTGAGCCGGAGGATTTCACCTGGCGGACATCACGCCCGCGGTGCGTACTCAGGGCGGGTACTCCTCGTCACCCGGGTCCACCACCCGGGCCTGTTCCGCCGCGTCCGCCGGATCCACCTCGTCCACCTCACGCGCGGTGAGCGGGTCGTCACGGCGCTGCAGCAGTTCGAGCCGCTGCTCGGCGGCGTCCGCCTCCGGCGCCTCGGGGTCGGACGACGCGCGCCCGCGCCCGTAGGCGTCGCTCTCCTCTTCGTCCAGCTCCGCCAGGAACTCGTCGAGCCCGCCGGGCTCACGTGGATCAGCAGCCATCAGGCCTCACCTCCCGGGACGACCGATTGAGCGTCTCCCAGCGTAGGAGCCGATGGCGGAGAAGGCGAACGGGGGCGGGGGCGTCCACGATGCGGACTCGTAATATTGCGCCATGCCATCCACCGAAGAGCCCCGGACGCGGAACGCTTCGGAGCCGACCAGGCCGTCGCCGCCGTCCGCGCCCGCGCCGTGGCCGCCGGACCTGGGCACCGACGTCTCGATGGAGCTGCGGGACGGCGAGACCTCGTCGTTCCTCGCGCTCCCCGCCTCCGCCACCGGCGCCGGCATGACCCTCGCGCTGCGCGGGCGGACCGGGGACCGGGCCGGGCTGGAGCCCGCCTTCTTCGTGCACGGCCTGGGCGGCTCCTCCCGCAACTGGTCCGCCCTGATGGCGCGGGTGGACCGCGACGTGGACTGCCTGGCCGTGGACCTGCCGGGGCACGGTGCCTCGCCGCCCCCGGCCGACCGCGACTACTCGCTGTACACGCACACCCGCGCCGTCATCCGGGCGGTCGCGGCCCGCGGACGCGGGCCGGTCCACCTGATCGGCCAGTCGCTCGGCGGCGCCGTCGCCACCCGGGTCGCCGCGCTCCGCCCCGACCTGGTGCGCACCCTCACCCTCGTCTCGCCCGCGCTCCCGGAGGTACGGGTCCCGCGGACGGCGCTGCCCACCGCGCTGCTCGCCGCGCCCGGGGTGGCGCGCCTGCTGCGCCGGCTCGCCCGCGATCTGCCCCCGGCGAGCCGCGCCCGGGACGTGCTGGCCCTCACCTACGGGGACCCCGACCGGATAGCACCGGAGGAACTGGCCGCCGCCGTCGCCGAATTCGAGCGGCGCCAGGCCCTGCCGTACTTCTGGGAGTCGCTCGGGCGCAGTGCGCGCGGACTCGTCAACGCCTATACGCTGGGCGGGCAGCAGTCGCTGTGGAAGCAGGCGGAACGGGTGCTGGCGCCCACGCTGCTGGTGTACGGGGGCCGGGACAAGCTGGTGTCGGCCCGCTCGGCGCGCCGGGCGGAACAGACCTTTCCCGACGCCCGGTTCGTCCTGCTTCCGGACGCGGGACACGTGGCCATGATGGAGTACCCGGGCGTGGTGGCGGACGTGTTCCGGGAACTGCTGGCCGAAACCGCGGCCGGCCCTGACGAGGACGGCCACCACTGAGGAGCCGCATGGACCGCCAAGACGCCGCCCGTACCGCCCCCGCACCCCCCGGGGGGCCGGGCGGGACCGGCGCGCCGCGGCAGGAGTACGTCGACGCCTTCAGCGCGGAGCAGTACGGGCGTCCGCTGCCGGTCCCGGGGCCGCGCGGGGCCGGGGAGAGCGCGGGGCCCGGAGAGCCGGGACCGGTGGCGGAGCGGGGCCGGGCGCCCGGCCCCGCGGCGGCACCGGACCAGGAGCCGGATCCGGCACCGGAGCCGGAGCCGGTGGTCGTGCCGGAGGAGCCCCGGGCCGGGCGGGAGCCCGAACCCGAGCCCGCCCACCGGCCGCAGCCGGGCGCCGGGCGGCACCGCGGGGCGCGCCGCCGGGCGGCGCGGTCCGGCGGCTGGGGCCGTACGGTCACCGGGGCCGCCGCCGCGGCGGTGGCCGCCGTGCTGACCGTGGTGGTCGCCGGCGAGACGCACGGCCCGGCGGCCGTGAGCGGTGACGGGGCGGGCGACAGCCGCCCGCACCTGGGCCAGCAGGACCTGTCGCCGCGGGAGAGCGCCTCCGGCGGCGAGGGGGCCGGGGCCACCCCCGAGCGGGAACCGGAGCCCGACCCGGAACTCGGCTACGACGAACTCATGGACAGCCGCTTCCCGCTCGACCCGGACCTGACGGGCGGCGGCGAACTGGTCCCGGTCGGCGGCAGTGAACCGGCCGCCGATCCGGACGCGGTGACCCTGCTGCGCTACCGGGTGGACGTGGAGGCCGGCATCGGACTCGACCCCGAGCTGTTCGCGGAGGCCGTGCACCGCACCCTCAGCGACCCGCGCAGCTGGGGCAACAACGGCGAGCGCGGCTTCGCGCGGGTCTCCTCCGGCGACTACGACTTCGTGATCACACTCGCCTCGCCCGGCACCACGGCCGAGTGGTGCGACAAGTCGGGGCTGGACATCCGGGCGACCAACGTCTCCTGCGACTCGGCCAGCACCGAGCGGGTCATGATCAACGCCTGGCGCTGGGCCCAGGGTGCCGAGACCTACGGCGACGACATGCACGCCTACCGGCAGATGCTGATCAACCACGAGGTCGGGCACCGGATCGGCTACGGCCACGTGGGCTGTTCGGCCGAGGGCGCACCGGCCCCGGTGATGATGCAGCAGACCAAATTCCTCACCTGGACCAACGGGCTGACCTGCACCCCCAACCCCTGGCCGCACCCGGAGAACGACGCCGGGTCCGCGCCTAACGACTGAACTCCATTCAAAGTCACGTTTCTTCACCCCTTCTGGTGGTGTGGCGGACAACCGTCCGTCGTGCCCGGCTCCTGCGGACATACCGTCTTCCCGCTGATGTCCAACCGAGTCCCAGGCATCCAGGGGAGGTGCGCCGGTGCGTATCGCGCTGCTCACGGAGGGCGGATACCCCTTCGCGCAGGGCGAGTCCGTGGCGTGGTGCGACCAACTGCTGCGCGGACTGGCCCGGCACGAGTTCGAGGTCTGCGCGCTCAGTCGCGGACGGAGCCAGAGTTCGGGTCCCTGGCGGGAGCTGCCGCCGAACGTGCGCCGGGTGCGCACCGCCCCGCTGTGGGGCCAGCCGCCGCGCTCCGGCGGCACCGGGCGGCCCGCGCGCCGTCTCGGACGCCGCTACGCCGAGCACTTCGCGGAGCTGGCCGCCGCCCTGTGCTGGGGCGAGACGGCGGCGCCGGACCGGGCCGCCGCGCAGGCGGACCGTTTCGCCGCCGGGCTGTACGGCATGGCCGGGACCGCCGTCGAGTTCGGCGGGCTGAGCGGCTGGCTGCGCTCGGAGGAGGCCGTCCGGGTCCTGGAGTCCGCCTGCCGGGCACCCGGGGCCCCGCGCGCCGTGCACGCCGCGCAGGTACCGGACCTGCTGGCGGTCGCCGAGCGCCTGGAGCGGGCGCTGCGCCCGCTGTCGCTCGACTGGTACGGCTCCGGCCCCGACGGTGACGAAGGGCTCGCGGCGGTCGATCTGTGCCACGCGGTGGGCGGCGGCCCCGCCGCGCTGCCCGGCCTGCTCGCGCGGCACTTCTTCGACACCCCGCTGCTGATCACCGAGTACGGCGTCCGGTTGCGCGAGCACTATCTGAGCAGCGCCGCGAGCGCCGCGCGCGCCGCCCACGCGGTGCCGCCCTCGGCCGCGGGCGCCCCCGTACGCGCCCTGCTGGCGTCCTTCCAGGCCCGGCTGGCCCGCGAGGCGTACGCCAGGGCCACGCTCATCACCCCCGGCAACACCCATGTGCGCCGCTGGCAGGAGCGCTGCGGCGCCGACCGGGACCGGCTGCGGACCGTCTACCCGGGCCTCGACGCACGGCCGTTCCTCGCCGTCGGGGAGGGCGAGACCGAGCGCGCGGCCCGGCGGGGCACGGCGCGCACGGCGCCGCCCGCGCCGCCGACCCTGGTCTGGGTGGGGCGGGCCGCGCCCGCCAAGGACCTGGTCGGGCTCCTGCACGCGTTCGCCGAGGTGCGCCGGGCCGAGCCCGCGGCGCGGCTGCGGATCGTGAGCGGCGCGCCGGGGGACGCCGGGTATCTGGCGCACTGCCGGACGATGGCCGCCCAGCTCTTCCCCGCCGAGTCGGACGACCCGTACCGCGAGGGCGTCAGCCCCGTCTCCTTCGAGGAGATCGGCGGCCCCGAACTGCCCACGCTCGCCTCCGCTTACGCCGCGGGCAGCGTGTTCGTGCTCTCCAGCGCCGTGGAGGGCTTCCCGGTCACGCTGATCGAGGCGATGTTCAGCGGCCGGGTGGCGGTGTGCACCGAGGTGGGCTCGGTGTGCGAGGTGATCGGCGGGACGGGCCTGGTGGTGCCGCCGCGCAATCCGCGGGCCCTGGCCGACGCCTGCGTGGCGCTGCTGCGGGACCCGGCGCGCCGGGCACGGCTGGGCGCGGCGGCGCGCGCCCGTGCGCTGGAGCTGTTCACGATCGAGCGGAATGTGGCGGCGTTCGACCGGATCTATCTGGAGATGATCTCGACGGGCCCGGTGCGCCGCTCGGCAGCCGCTCCGCCCGGGGACCCGGAGATCCCGTTCGCCTGCCCCGCCGAGAGC
>NZ_JBHWJL010000270.1:0-7163 GCF_042731495.1 Streptomyces sp. NPDC059853 | reverse complement strand
GCCTCCTGGCGTGCTGCCCCGCTTCGCGGGTGCCTCAGACGTTGAAGCCGAGCGCGCGCAGCTGCTCGCGCCCGTCGTCGGTGATCTTGTCGGGGCCCCACGGCGGCATCCAGACCCAGTTGATCTTCAGGTCCTTCACCAGACCGTCGGTCGCCGACTTCGCCTGGTCCTCGATGACGTCCGTCAGCGGGCAGGCCGCCGACGTCAGCGTCATGTCGAGGGTGGCGACGTTGTCGTCGTCGACGTGGATCCCGTAGATGAGCCCGAGGTTCACCACGTCGATGCCCAGCTCGGGGTCCACGACGTCGTACAGCGCCTCGCGGATCTCCTCCTCGCTCGCGGGAGAGATCTCGGTCGTCGTCTCGCTCATGCCGCCTCCTTGTGTACCTGGGCCTGGGCGGTCGCTTCCTTCCACGCCATCCAGCTCAGCAGTGCGCATTTCACCCGCGCCGGGTACTTGGAGACCCCGGCGAACGCCACCGCGTCCTCCAGCAGGTCCTCCATGGCGTCGTCCGGCTCCAGCCGTCCCTTGGACTGCATCAGCTCCAGGAAGGTCTCCTGGATCCGGCGCGCCTCGGCCAGCTCCTTGCCGACCAGCAGCTCGTTCAGCACCGAGGCGCTGGCCTGGCTGATCGAACAGCCCTGCCCCTCGTAGCTGACGTCGCCGATGGTGGTGCCCTCCAGCCGCACCCGCAGGGTGATCTCGTCCCCGCAGGTGGGGTTGACGTGGTGCACCTCGGCGTCGCCCGGGCGCAGGCCGCGCCCGTGCGGGTTCTTGTAGTGGTCCAGGATCACGTCCTGGTACATCGATTCCAGTCGCATGTCCCGGTGCACCTCACCCGAAGAAGCGGCGTACGTACTCAAGCCCGTCGACCAGGGCGTCCACCTCGGCCGGCGAGGTGTACAGATAGAACGACGCCCGCGTGGTCGCCGGAATTCCGTACCGCAGGCACACCGGCCGCGCGCAGTGGTGCCCCACCCGCACCGCGATGCCCTGCTCGTCCAGCACCTGCCCCACATCGTGCGGGTGGATGTCACCCAGCGTGAAGGAGATGGCGGCGCCCCGGTCCTCGGCCGTCGCCGGGCCGATGATCCGCAGCTCGGGCACCTCGGCCAGCCGCGCCAGCGCGTACTCGGTCAGCGCGTGCTCGTGCGCCGCGATCCGGTCCATCCCGATGCCGCTGAGGTAGTCCACGGCCGCGCCGAGCCCGACCGCCTGGGCGATCGGCGGCGTGCCCGCCTCGAACTTGTGCGGCGCCGGGGCGTAGGTGGAGGAGTTCATCGAGACGGTCTCGATCATCTCGCCGCCGCCCAGGAACGGCGGCAGGTCCTCCAGCAGCTCGTGCCGGCCCCACAGGACGCCGATGCCGGTCGGCCCGCACATCTTGTGACCGGTGAAGGCCACGAAGTCGGCGCCGAGGTCCTGCACGTCCAGCACCGCGTGCGGCGCCGCCTGCGAGGCGTCGATCAGCACCAGCGCGCCCACCTCGTGCGCCCGCCGGACGATCTCCCGCACCGGGTTGACCGTGCCGAGGATGTTGGACACCAGCGTGAAGGAGACGATCTTCGTCCGCTCGGTGATGATCCGGTCGAGGGTGGACAGGTCGAGGCGGCCCTCGTCCGTCAGCCCGAACCACTTCAGCTGCGCACCGGTGCGCTGCGCGAGCAGCTGCCACGGCACGATGTTGGAGTGGTGCTCCATCTCCGTGATGACGATCTCGGTGCCGGAGTCGACCCGGTAGGGCTCGTCCGCCCAGCCGAGCATGTTGGCCACCAGGTTCAGCGACTCGGAGGCGTTCTTGGTGAAGATCACCTCGTCCCGGCTGGGCGCGTTGATGAACGCGGCGACCTTGTCCCGGGCGCCCTCGTACAGCTCGGTGGCCTCCTCCGCCAGGACGTGCACACCCCGGTGCACGTTGGCGTTGTGCCGCTCGTAGTACGTGTTCACCGCGTCGAGCACCTGGCGCGGCTTCTGCGAGGAGGCCGCGTTGTCCAGGTAGACCAGCTTCTTGCCGTCGTGCAGCACCCGGTCCAGGATCGGGAAGTCCTTGCGGATCGCCTCGGTGTCCAGGAGGCCGGCCGGGAGGCCCGGCAGGCCCGCCCGCGCGTCGGTCATGAGACGCCACCGCCCTTCGTGTAGGCCTCGTAGCCCTCGGCCTCCAGCTTGTCGGCCAGCTCGGGGCCGCCCGACTCGACGATGCGGCCGCCGGCGAAGACGTGCACGTGGTCGGGGTTGATGTAGCGCAGGATGCGGGTGTAGTGGGTGATCAGCAGGGTGCCGGACTCACCGTTCTCGCGCACCCGGTTCACGCCCTCGGACACGATGCGCAGCGCGTCGATGTCCAGGCCGGAGTCGGTCTCGTCGAGGATGGCGATCTTCGGCTTGAGCAGTTCCAGCTGGAGGATCTCGTGCCGCTTCTTCTCCCCGCCGGAGAAGCCCTCGTTCACGTTGCGCTCGGCGAAGGCGGGGTCCATCTCCAGCCGGGCCATCGCCTCCTTGACCTCCTTGACCCAGGTACGCAGCTTGGGTGCCTCGCCGCGCACGGCGGTGGCGGAGGTGCGCAGGAAGTTGGAGACGGAGACGCCGGGGACCTCGACGGGGTACTGCATCGCCAGGAAGACGCCGGCGCGGGCGCGCTCGTCGACCGACATCTCCAGGACGTCCTCACCGTCGAGGGTGACGGTGCCGCCGGTGACGGTGTACTTGGGGTGGCCGGCCAGCGAGTAGGCCAGGGTGGACTTGCCGGAGCCGTTGGGGCCCATGATGGCGTGCGTCTCGCCCTGCTTCACGGTCAGGTCGACGCCGCGCAGGATCTCGGTGGGGCCGCCTTCGGCTTCGACGGAGACGTGCAGGTCGCGGATCTCAAGGGTTGCCATGGGTGCTTCAGGACTCCTGGGTGACGGAGACGAGCACAGCGGCGCCGGGGCCGTCTCCTTCGATCTTGACGGGGAACACGGGGATGGGGCGGGTCGCCGGCAGCCCGGAGGGCTTGCCGGTGCGCAGATCGAAGCTGGAGCCGTGCAGCCAGCACTCGATCCGGCAGTCCTCCACCTCACCCTCGGAGAGCGAGACATTGGCGTGCGAACAGATGTCGTGGACGGCGAAGACCTCGCCCTCGGTCCGTACCACGGCCACCGGCACCCCGCCCAGCTCCACGCGCTTGGGGGTGTCCTCCTCCAGGTCACCCAGCGCGCAGGCCTTCACGTACGCGGACGCGTCGGCGGTCATGCGATGGACCTCTCCAGCTCGGCGGTGAGCTTGGCGATCAGCCGCTCCTCGACGTCCGGGACGCCGATCTGCTGGATCAGCTCGGCGAAGAAGCCGCGCACCACCAGACGCCGCGCCTCGTCCTCGGGGATACCGCGCGCCATCAGGTAGAACAGCTGCTCGTCCTCGAACCGGCCGGTGGCACTGGCGTGACCGGCCCCGGCGATCTCACCGGTCTCGATCTCCAGGTTGGGGACGGAGTCGACCCGCGCGCCGTCGGTGAGGACGAGGTTGCGGTTCAGCTCGTAGGTGTCGGTGCCGGTGGCGGCGGCCTGGATGACCACGTCGCCGATCCACACCGCGTGCGCGTCCGCGCCCTGGAGCGCCCCCTTGTAGGCCACGTTGCTGCGGCAGTTGGGGGCGGAGTGGTCCACCAGCAGCCGGTGCTCCTGGTGCTGGCCGCCGTCGGTGAAGTACAGGCCGTACAGCTCGGCCTCGCCGCCGGGGCCCGCGTACGTCACCCGGGGGTGGATGCGGACCACGTCGCCGCCGAAGGTGACGACCACCGACTTGAAGGTGGCGTCCCGGCCGACCAGCGCGTTGTGCTGCGAGCAGTGCACGGCGGTGTCGGCCCAGTCCTGCACGGACACCACGGTGACCTTGGCGCCGTCGCCGACGACGAAGTCGACGTTGGCAGCGCGCACGGTGTCACCGGTGTGGTCGAGGACGAGGACGACCTCGGCGAAGGCGCCGATCTGGAAGACGGTGTGCCCGAAGGTGACGCCGCCCTCGCCGTGCACGGACACCCGCACCGGCTCGGTCAGGACCGCCTCGGCGGGCACGGTGACCACGGTCGCCTTCTCCACCGCGCTGAACGCCTGCGCGGCGACCCGGTCCACCGGGGTACCGGCCTTGCCGACCCGGGCGTCGTCGCGGCTCACGGTCTCCACCGTGACGCCGGAGCCCTCGGGGGCGGTCACCTCGGCCTTGACGCTGCCGCCGGCGGTGGCGGCGGCGCTGCCGTCGTGCAGGCCGCGCAGCCGCTCCAGAGGAGTGAAGCGCCACTCCTCCTCACGGCCGGTGGGCACCGGGAAATCGGCCACGTCGAAGGACGGCGGGGCGCTCATCCGGGTGGCGACGGTGGATTCCGCCGCCAGCGCGACCGGATTGGTTGGGGCCTCAGCCATGGGTCTCGTCGTGCTCACTCTCTTGATTGGGGGAAACGGGTCGCGGGCGGGCGCCGGGTCAGCCGACCGAGCCCTCCATCTGCAGCTCGATCAGCCGGTTCAGCTCCAGGGCGTACTCCATGGGCAGTTCCTTGGCGATCGGCTCGACGAAGCCGCGCACGATCATCGCCATCGCCTCGTCCTCGGACAGCCCGCGGCTCATCAGGTAGAACAGCTGGTCGTCGCTCACCTTGGAGACCGTGGCCTCGTGCCCCATGGTCACGTCGTCCTCGCGGACGTCGACGTAGGGGTAGGTGTCGGAGCGGGAGACGGTGTCCACCAGCAGCGCGTCGCACAGCACGTTGGACTTGGAGCCCTCCGCGCCCTCGCCGATCTCGATCAGGCCCCGGTAGGAGGTACGGCCGCCGCCGCGGGCCACCGACTTGGAGACGATGTTGGAGGAGGTGCGGGGCGCCATGTGCACCATCTTGGCGCCGGCGTCCTGGTGCTGGCCCTCGCCCGCGAACGCCACCGACAGGGTCTCGCCCTTGGCGTGCTCGCCCATCAGGTAGATGGCCGGGTACTTCATGGTCACCTTGGAGCCGATGTTGCCGTCGACCCACTCCATGGTGGCGCCCTCGTAGGCCACCGCCCGCTTGGTCACCAGGTTGTAGACGTTGTTGGACCAGTTCTGGATCGTGGTGTAGCGGCAGCGGCCGCCCTTCTTCACGATGATCTCGACGACCGCCGAGTGCAGCGAGTCCGAGTTGTAGATCGGCGCGGTGCAGCCCTCGACGTAGTGCACGTAGGCGTTCTCGTCGACGATGATCAGGGTCCGCTCGAACTGGCCCATGTTCTCGGTGTTGATGCGGAAGTACGCCTGGAGCGGGATGTCCACGTGCACGCCCGGCGGCACGTAGATGAAGGAGCCGCCGGACCACACCGCCGTGTTCAGCGCGGCGAACTTGTTGTCACCGGCCGGGATCACGGTGCCGAAGTGCTCCTGGAACAGCTCCGGGTGCTCCTTGAGCGCGGTGTCGGTGTCCAGGAAGATGACGCCCTGCTGCTCCAGGTCCTCGCGGATCTGGTGGTAGACGACCTCCGACTCGTACTGCGCGGCGACACCGGCGACCAGACGCTGCTTCTCGGCCTCCGGGATGCCCAGCTTGTCGTAGGTGTTCTTGATGTCCTCGGGCAGGTCCTCCCAGCTGGTGGCCTGCTTCTCGGTGGAGCGGACGAAGTACTTGATGTTGTCGAAGTCGATGCCCGACAGGTCCGAGCCCCAGGTGGGCATCGGCTTCTTGCCGAACAGCTTCAGGCCCTTGAGCCGCAGGTTGAGCATCCAGTCCGGCTCGGACTTCTTCTGGGAGATGTCCTTGACGACGTCCTCGTTCAGGCCGCGCTTGGCGGCGGCACCGGCCGCGTCGGAGTCGGCCCAGCCGTACTCATAGGTGCCCAGCCCTTCCAGCTCGGGGTGGGCGGTCTCCGTGGGGAGCGTCATGCGGGGTTCCTCCCGGCAGTGCGTGGTGTCGCTGTGGTGGGTGTCTCCGGCGCCGGTGACGGTGCCGGCCGGTGGCCGGCGGGTGGCCCGGAGGGGACGAAGGTGGTGCAGACGCCGTCGCCGTGCGCGATGGTGGCGAGCCGCTGCACATGGGTGCCCAGCAGGCGGGAGAAGACCTCGGCCTCCGCCTCGCACAGCTGCGGAAAACGCTCGGCGGCGTGCGCCACCGGGCAGTGGTGCTGGCACAGCTGCTCCCCCGGCGCGCCGGGCGCGGTGCGCGCCATCGCAGCGTACCCGTCCTGCGTCAGGGCCTCGGCCAGCGCCCGGGTGCGCCCCTGGGCGCCCTCGCCCGCGGCCTCCAGCCGGTGCCGGTAGCGCTCGCCCTGGGCGGCGGCCCGCTCGCGGGCGAAGGCGAGGACGGCGGCGGCGCCGCGCTCCCCGCCCCCGGCGGCGCGGGCGATGAAGCTCAGCGCCTCCACGGCCAGGGCGTCGTAGGCGTGGTCGAAGGCGTCCCGGCCGCCGTCGGTGAGGGCGAAGACCTTGGCGGGCCGCCCCCGGCCGCGGGAGCCGTAGATCCGCTTCTCGCGGGCCTCGACCACCCCGTCGGCGGCCAGCGCGTCCAGGTGCCGGCGTACGGCGGCCTGGGTGAGGGCGAGCCGGTCGGCCAGCTCGGCGGCGGTGGAGGGGCCGTGGTCGAGGATGGACCGGGCCACCCGCTGCCGGGTGCCGTGCTGCTCCCCGTCCTGGGCGGACGCGGTGGCGGCGCGCGACGGAGCGGCGCCGGCGGCATCCGCTGCCGCCGGCGTCGTACGCTGCGTCTCGCCGTTTTTCACAACGCCATTGTTGCGTAATTCCCGCAAAGCGAGCAAGCCGCGTTCCGGTTCCCGGAAATGCGGTGCGTCACGTAAGGCAAACCTAACCCCCGCCCGGTATCCCGGAACGGGGGCGTGGAGAGTAGGTAAGCCTTGCCTTACTTGGCACCCGGCGGGGGTGCGGTGGACTCGCGGATCACCAGCGACGTCTCCAGCGTCGTCTTGGCGGCGCTCCGGCCGGCCGGCAGGTCGATCGCGTGCAGGAGCAAATCCACCGCCGAGCGGCCCGCCTCCTGGGTCGGCATCGCGATGGAGGTCAGCTTGGGCCGGTTCACCCGCCCCGCGATGGTGTCGTCCACCCCCACCACGCTCACCTCGCGCGGTACCTCGACCCCGCTGTCGGCCAGACCCTCGATGGTCCCGATGGCCATCAGATCGTTGTAGGCGATGACGCCGGTGGCCCCGGCCCCCAGCAC
>NZ_JBHWJL010000269.1:0-7166 GCF_042731495.1 Streptomyces sp. NPDC059853 | reverse complement strand
GTTCCGGGCCGTGGTAGCCGGCCAGCAGGGGGCGGGGGAGGGGGCCCTTGATACGGGTGCCGGTCTCCGTCTCCTCCCAGGCGTGCGCCAGGATGCCGACGCTGCGGGAGAGGACGAACAGGCCACGGCCCAGGGCGGGCGGGAAGCCGAGTTCGGCGTAGATGATGGCGGTGGCCCCGTCGATGTTCATCGGGACCGGCCGGCTGCGGCCCTCCGCCAGCGCCTCCTCCAGGGCGAGCCCGGCGGCCAGCGCCCGCCCGGGGACCTCGCCGCTGTCCACCGCCCGGGCCACCAGGTCCAGCAGCGGGTCGCGGCGCGGGTCGCACGGGTGGAAGCGGTGCCCGAACCCGGGCAGGTAGGCGCGGCGCTCCCGGTACTCGGCGACGATCGCGCGGGCGTCCTCGCCGCCGGTGATCCGCGCCAGCACCTCCATGCACTGCTGGCCGGCCCCGCCGTGCACGTCACCGAGCAGTCCGGTGCCGGTGGCGACCGCGCTGTTGAGGCCGACGCCGCAGGTGGCCGCCATCCGGGCGGCGGCGATGGACGGGGCCTGCGGGCCGTGGTCCACGGCCGCCACCAGGGCGGCCTCCAGCAGCCGGCCCTGGACGGGGGTGGGCAGGTCGCCGCGGAGCAGCAGCCAGATCTGTTCGGCGAAGGTGACCTGCCCGATGAGCTGCTCCACCGGGTAGCCGCGCAGCAGGATCTCGCCGGGGCGGATCCGGCTCACCGCCGTGGACCAGTAGTCGGTCACCGTGCTCCGCGCGATGGTGTCCGGGGGGCCGTCGTCCGCACCCCGGCCGGTGCCCTCGGTCGTGTCCCGGTCCGTGCTCTCGTGCACGTTCTCCCCCGTCCTCTCGGTGCTGTTCCCGCTCATATCGCGCCCCGCTCCCGCAGCGCGGCGATCTCCGCCGCCCCGTAGCCGAGTTCGGCGAGGATCGCGTCGGTGTGCTCGCCCAGCAGCGGCGGGCGGGCCGGGGGCTCCGGGGGCGCGCCGTCCACCCGGAGCGGGCCGCCGAGTACCCGCAGCGGGCGGTCGCGTCCGTCGGGGAAGGGCAGGTCGTGGACGAAGTCGCGGGCCGCCAGCTGTTCCAGTTCCAGCACCTCGGGCACCGACAGCACCCGGGCGGCGGGGACCCCGGCGGCGGACAGGATCTCCTCCCACTCGGCGGCCGGGCGGGCGGCGAGCGCCGCCTCCAGTTCGGTGCGCAGTTCCTCGCGGTGCGTCTTGCGGTCGGCGGGGTGGGCGAACCGGGCGTCCTCGATCAGCTCCTCGCGGCCGGTCAGCCGGCACAGGGTGGTGTACTGCTCCTGCCGGTTGGCGGCGATGTTGAGGTAGCCGTCGCCGGTGCGGAAGGTGCCGGAGGGCGCGGCGGTGAAGTTCTCGTTGCCCATCGGGACCGGTTCCTGCCCGGTGATGAGGTAGTTGGAGGTCACCCAGCCGAGCGAGGTGAGCGCGGCCTCCAGCATCGACACGTCGAGGAACGCGCCCTCGCCGGTGCGCCCGCGCCGGACCAGGGCGGCGGTGACGGCGTACGCGGCGGCCATGCCGCCCAGCGTGTCGGCGACCGGGAAGCCGGCCCGCAGGGGTGCGGTGGCGGCGGTGCCGGTGACGCTCATCATGCCGCTGAGGCCCTGGATGATCTGGTCGTAGGCGGGCCGGTCGCGCAGCGGCCCGGTCTGGCCGAAGCCGGAGATGGCGCAGTAGACCAGGCCCGGGTTCTCGGCGCGCAGGGTGTCCCAGCCGAGGCCGAGCCGGTCCAGGACGCCGGGGCGGAAGTTCTCCAGCAGGACGTCGGCCTCGCGCACGGCGCGCAGCAGGGCGGCCCGGCCCTCGGGGTCCTTGAGGTTGAGGGTGAGGGAGCGCTTGCCGCCGTTCTGGGCGAGGAAGGAGGCGCCGAGCAGTTCGTCGGAGAGCGCGCGGTCGGCGCCGAGGCGGCGGGCGAGGTCGCCGCTGCCGGGCAGTTCGACCTTGATCACGTCGGCACCCTGGAGCGCCAGCTGGTAGCCGGCGAACGGTCCGGCCAGCACATTGGTGAGGTCGAGGACGCGGATGCCGTCCAGGAGGGGGGTCATCGGCCGGTGCCTCCGATCGAGCCGAGGGCGGTGAGCGCCCGTGCGGTGTCCAGCAGGGCGGGGACGAAGCCGGCGACGGCCTCGTCGGTGAAGCGGACGGTGGGGCCGCCCAGGGCGACGGCGGCGGTCAGCCGTCCTTCGGCGTCGAAGACGGGGGCGGCGGCGCCGGAGATGCCGGCCTCGCGTTCGCCGTGGCTGACCGACCAGCCGCGGTCCGCCGCGCGCCGTACCCGCTCCCACAGGAGCGCGGCCCCCTCGGGGTCCGGGCCCTGGGCGGCGACGGCGGTGACGGCGGCCCGGTCGGAGCCGGAGAGCAGCACGTGCCCGGCGGCCCCGGCCCACAGCGGCATCTCGGCGCCCACGTGCACGACATGGCGCAGGGAGCGGGTGCCTTCGTGGCGGGCCACGCACACCCGGGCGTCGCGCTGGCGTACGTACAGACCGACGCTCTCGCCGCCGCTGGCCTCGCTCAGCGCGCGCAGCCGGGCCAGGGCCTCCTCGGGCAGCTGCCAGGTGGTGCGGGCGAGTTCGGCCCAGCGCAGCAGGCCGGGGCCGGGGACGGTGCGGCCGTCGCCGCGGCTCCACAGCAGTCCGCACTGTTCGAGGGTGTGCACGAGGCGGACCACGGTGGATTTGGGGAGCCCGGTGGCGGTGACGAGTTCGCGCACCGAGCGGCTGGGGTGTTCGGCGTCGTAGAGGGCGAGCAGGTCGACGGCGCGTTGCACGCTGCGGACCCCGCCCGGGTCGGCTTCCGGCATGGCGGCATCACATCACCGAACCACTGCTCGGCACAAGTGGTCCACCAGGTGGTACAGCGTGGGGTCAGTGGCGGACGACGGTGGCCAGCGTCGGGGTGAGCCGCAGATAGTGCCGCCCGGTGGACACCGGCGGGAAGGCGGCGCGTTCGGCGGGGGAGGGCACCAGCGCGTGGGCGGTGCCGATCAGCTGGACGCCCCAGGGGCGCAGGTCCTCACCCGCGTCCCGGCTGTTGGTCTCGTAGGCGACCACCGTGCCGTCGATGAGCCGCCCGCTCTCCAGGCAGTCGCCCGCGACGCGCAGCAGCACCGTCCTGCCGTCCTCGCTCAGCCGGTGGCAGGCGGGGACGATGAGCGGCAGGGCGTGCCGGGTCGCGGCGGCCCGGCCGTGCGGGGCGCGCGGCAGCAGCCGCAGGGCCTCGGCCAGCGGGTGGTCGGCGGTCGTGCGGGCATCCATGTCCCCCACCCTGCCCGGCCCGGCGGGGTGGGGGACAAGGGACGAACGGCCCCTATTGCGCGCCGTGGTCCCCGCGCCGGACCTCGCGCTCGCGTTCGGCCTGGCGGCGGGCGACGAACGCGGCGGCCTGCGACCGGCGTTCCATGCCGAGCTTGGACAGCAGACTGGAGACGTAGTTCTTGATGGTCTTCTCGGCCAGGTGCAGCTGCTCGCCGATCGCCCGGTTCGTCAGCCCCTCGCCGATCAGGTCCAGGATGCGCCGCTCCTGGTCGGTGAGCCGGGCCGTCCGGTCGTCGGGCGCCTCCTCGGCCGGCCCGCCGCGCAGCCGGTCCAGCACCCGCTGGGTGGCGACCGGGTCGAGGAGCGACTTGCCGGCCGCCACGTCGCGTACCGCCGTCAGCAGCTCCGTTCCCCTGATGGCCTTGAGGACGTAGCCGGAGGCGCCCGCCATGATCGCGTCGAACAGCGCCTCGTCGTCCGCGTAGGAGGTGAGCATCAGGGCGGCGACGGACTCGTCGCGGGAGCGGATCTCGCGGCAGACCTCCACCCCGCTGCCGTCCGGGAGCCGTACGTCGAGCACCGCCACATCGGGGTGGGTGGCCGGGATGCGCACCAGGGCGTCGGCGGCGGTGCCGGCCTCGCCGACGACCTCGATGTCGGGCTCCATCGACAGCAGCTCGTGCACCCCGCGCCGGACCACTTCGTGGTCATCAAGCAGGAATACGGTGATTTTTCCGTCTTCGGGCACGGAGTCAGTCTCACACAGCTCCCCGAATGCCGCCGCGCATCACCCTTCCGCTGCCCCGGGTGGCGGGGATAACGTGCGGATGTCCCAGGCGCTTGCGAGGCTGTGACCACGGTGTTTCCGGCGGATCGCCCCACCCCCTCGGGATTTACTTTGATTTCCAGGTAAATCCGCAGGTCAGGGGCAGTTTCGCTGCTTGTGAGCACTATGGGTACCGTGCTTTCTAGCGGGCCGCCGGACGGGACAACCAGTACCGCTCGGATCCGTCCGCGCCGCACCCGACCCCGTGCGCCGTACGGGGCCGGGCGGGCCCGCACTGGCCGCCCGGACGACCCCGGGAGCCGGACCGACGGAGGAGCAAGTGACCGTGGAGAGCACCGCCGAACGCGGCACGCCGCGCCGTGCGACCGCCACCGCCGCCCAGAAGACCGCGACGAAGAAGGCCGGGGCGAAGAAAGCCGGGGCGAAGAGGACCACCGCCCAGAAGTCCGCCGCGAAGAAGACGACGGCCAAGAAGACGACGGCCAAGAAGACAGCGGCGAAAAAGACCACGGCGAAGAAGGCGGCGCAGAAGACCTCCGCCGCGCGGACGGCCCCGGCAACGGCCACGGCACGAGGCGCCGCGGCGGCGGACCGGCCCGCGATGGTACAGCTGCTCACCCCCGAGGGGGAGCGCGTCGAGCACCCCGACTACACGCTGGACATCGGCGCCGACGAGCTGCGCGGCCTGTACCGCGACATGGTGCTCACCCGCCGCTTCGACGCCGAGGCCACCTCCCTCCAGCGCCAGGGCGAGCTGGGCCTGTGGCCGTCGCTGCTCGGCCAGGAGGCCGCCCAGATCGGCTCGGGCCGCGCGCTGCACCCCGGCGACTACGTGTTCCCCACCTACCGCGAGCACGGCGTCGCCTGGTGCCGGGGCGTCGACCCCACCCTGCTGCTGGGCATGTTCCGGGGCGTCAACCACGGCGGCTGGGACCCGAACAGCAACAACTTCCACCTCTACACCATCGTCATCGGCTCCCAGACCCTGCACGCCGCCGGCTACGCGATGGGCGTGGCCAAGGACGGCGGCGACTCCGCCGTCATCGCCTACTTCGGCGACGGGGCCTCCAGCCAGGGCGACGTGGCGGAGGCGTTCACCTTCTCGGCCGTGTACAACGCGCCGATCGTGTTCTTCTGCCAGAACAACCAGTGGGCCATCTCCGAGCCCACCGAGCGGCAGACCCGCGTCCCCCTCTACCAGCGCGCGGCCGGCTTCGGCTTCCCCGGCGTGCGGGTGGACGGCAACGACGTCCTCGCGGTGCTCGCCGTGACCCGGGCCGCCGTGGAGCGCGCCCGCTCCGGACAGGGTCCGATGCTGGTCGAGGCGTTCACCTACCGGATGGGCGCGCACACCACCTCGGACGACCCCACCCGCTACCGGCCGGACGACGAACTCGCCCAGTGGGAGGCGAAGGACCCGATCCTGCGGCTCCGGCGCCACCTGGACGCGGCCGGCGCGGCCGACGAGGCGTTCTACGCGGCCGTCGAGGAGGAGAGCGACGCGCTGGGGCGCCGGGTGCGGGAGACGATCCGTACCATGCCGGACCCGGACAGCATGGCGATCTTCGAACACGTGTACGCGGACGGCCACGCCCTGGTCGACGAGGAACGCGCCCAGTACGCCGCGTACCTCGCCTCGTTCGAGCAGGAGGAGAACTGACATGGCCCCCACCCACGACGCCGCGCCCCGGCTGCCCATCGCCAAGGCCATCAACTCCGCGCTGCGCACCGCCATGGAGACCGACCCCAAGGTCCTCGTCATGGGCGAGGACGTCGGCAAGCTCGGCGGGGTCTTCCGGGTCACCGACGGCCTCCAGAAGGACTTCGGCGAGGAGCGGGTCATCGACACCCCGCTGGCCGAGTCCGGGATCATCGGCACCGCGATCGGCCTCGCGCTGCGTGGCTACCGGCCGGTGGCCGAGATCCAGTTCGACGGTTTCGTCTTCCCCGCCTACGACCAGATCGTCACCCAGCTGGCCAAGATGCACGCCCGCTCGCTGGGCAAGGTCAAGGTGCCGGTCGTCATCCGCATCCCGTACGCGGGCGGCATCGGCGCGGTCGAGCACCACAGCGAGTCGCCCGAGGCGCTGTTCGCGCACGTCGCCGGGCTGAAGATCGTCTCCCCCTCCACCGCCGACGACGCGTACTGGATGCTGCGGCAGGCCATCGAGTGCGACGACCCGGTGATCTTCTTCGAGCCCAAATCCCGCTACTGGGACAAGGGCGAGGTCAACGAGGCGGGCATCCCGGGGCCGCTGCACAGCGCGCGCGTGGTGCGGCCGGGATCGGACCTGACGCTGGTGGGGTACGGGCCGACCGTGCGCACCGCGCTCCAGGCGGCGGCCGTCGCCCAGGAGGAGGGCCGGTCGATCGAGGTCATCGACCTGCGGTCGATCTCGCCCATCGACTTCGACACCGTGCAGCGCTCGGTGGAGAAGACCGGGCGGCTGGTGACGGTGCACGAGGCGCCCGTCTTCTTCGGAGCGGGCGCGGAAGTGGCCGCCCGCATATCGGAACGGTGCTTCTACCACCTGGAGGCCCCGGTGCTGCGGGTGGGCGGTTTCCACTCCCCGTACCCGCCGGCGCGCCTGGAGGAGGAGTATCTTCCCGGGCTCGACAGGGTGCTCGACAGCGTCGACCGCTCACTGGCGTACTGAGAGAGGCTGAGGAGAGTCGTGACGATGGCTGCTGCGACCCAGCGCTACCGCGAATTCAAGATGCCCGACGTGGGAGAGGGCCTCACCGAGGCCGAGATCCTCAAGTGGCATGTTCAGCCGGGTGACACCGTGAGCGACGGCCAGGTGGTGGTCGAGGTGGAGACCGCCAAGGCCGCCGTGGAACTGCCCATCCCCTTCGACGGGACGGTGCGCGAGCTGCTGTGGGCGGAGGGCGACACCGTGGATGTCGGCGCGCCGATCATCACGGTGGACACCACGCCCGGTGAACCGGAGGAGGCACCGGCCGCCCCGGCTCCGGCGGCGGCCGAGCCGGTACCGGAGGCCGCCGGGGAACCGGAGCCGGAGCAGCCCCCCGCCCGGCAGCCGGTGCTGGTCGGCTACGCCGTCTCCACCGCCGCCACCAAGCGCCGCCCGCG
>NZ_JBHWJL010000268.1:0-7168 GCF_042731495.1 Streptomyces sp. NPDC059853 | reverse complement strand
CTGCCGCTCCTCGTCCCGGTCCCGGCGCGGCCCGGACACCCCGGCGGCCCCGGCCGCCGGCTCCCCCGCACCGGTGACACCGGTCACGCCGGTCACGCCGGTGGCCGACGCCCCGTCCGACCCGTCCGACCCGTCCGACCCGTCCGACCCCGCCGCCGACCCGCCCTTGCTCTCCGCCGGCCGCGGCACGCTCACCCCGCCCGGCATGCTCGCCAGCCTGGCCAGCCGTTGCCGCACCGCCTTCACCAGCCGCCCGGCCGTGAAGGACGCCCCGTACACGAACCGCATCGAGGGCCCGAAGGTCGGCGCCGCCAGCAGCCCGGCGAAGAACAGCCCGGGACGCGAGGACTCGAAGCCCGCGTCCAGCTGCGGCGCCCGGGTGCCCAGCACCGCCGTCAGCCCGTCCCGCAGCGCCGGGTCCAGCAGCTCGATCCGGCGCAGATCCGGGACGAAGCCGGTCGCCGCGATCACATGCTCCGTCTCGATCAGCGACCGCCCCTCACCCGGCGTCGCCAGTTCGAGCCGCACCCCGTCCTCGATCCGCACCGCGCGGCGCAGCCGGTGCCCCAGCCGCACCGGCACCACGCCCTCCACCCGCTCCCGCAGCCACCAGGCGCCCGCGGGCCCCAGGGCCGTCGTCGCGATCTTGACCCGGGTGGTCTCCGGCAGCCGGCGCACCGCCCACGGCACCCGCGAGTACGCCCAGCTGCTCCAGCCGGTGCCGAGGCCGCTGTGCGGGGCCCGCAGCCGTGCGACGGGGTTGCGGCGCAGCGGCTGCGGCACCGTGTTCCAGTTGAGGGCGCCGGCCCGCGCCACCACGGTGGGCAGCGCGCCGTTCTCCATCAGCAGCGCCGCCGTCTCCAGCGCCGCCTGACCGGCGCCGATCACCGCCACCTCCTGCCCCTTGAACCGGGTCAGATCACGGTGTCCGGTGCTGTGCGTGGCCAGCTCGGCCGGCAGGTCGCGCAGCGCCTGCGGCAGGTGCACGAACGGCATGACGCCGATGGCCAGCGCCAGCGTGCGGGACAGCATCACCTCGCCGGTGTCCGTCTCCACCCGGAAGCCGTCGCCGTGCGGGGTCACCGAGACGACGTTCTGCTCCTCGACCGGTACCGGCAGCCGCTCGGCGAACCACATGCCGTAGTCGGTGAAGGTCTCGATCGGCAGCGGGCTGCCGTGTTCGGCCCGCTCCTCGCGCTCCGCGCAGTAGGCGGCGAGCGTGTCCCGGCGCGCCGCGTCGGACAGGTTGGACGCCCAGGGCTCCGACTTCAGGAACATCCCGTCGGGCATGTGATCGCGCCAGGACGCCATCGGCCGGCCCAGGATCCGCAGGTCCAGACCGGCCGCCGCCGCGTGCGCGGCGATCGACAAGCCGTACGGGCCGGCGCCTACCACTACCAGGTCGTGCATCGGGGTTCGCCGCTCTCTCTCGCTCGGTTGCGTTGGGGTGAAGGGGTGGGGGCCTGCGGTGCGCGCCGGGTGGCGGGCGCCGGGAAGAGCCGCCCCCACCCCTTGCGGGCGGCCCGCGCCGTCCAGCCGCCGGCCATCGCCGCGAACGGCGCCGGATCGTCCGCCGCGAACCACGCCGTCTCCAGCTGCCGCCCCCGCAGCACCGCCGCGCCCCGGGACGGCGCGCTGAGCACGGCCGGCACCCCGTAGTGCTCGGCGACGAAGGTCCGGCCCGGCACGGGGCGGGCGGCGGGGACCGGCCGCCCGGTGAGGTCCAGGTGCAGCGCCCGCACCACATCGAGTCCGGACGGGTCGGTGAACAGCCGGAACTGCGCGCCGGGACGGGGGTTGACGTCCAGCAGGTGGTACGCGCCGGTGCGGGCGTCGCGGCGGAAGTCGAGGTCGAGGATGCCGTGGTAGCCCAGATGGGCCGCGAGCCGCCGGGCCGCGTCGGCCACCTCCGGGTTCTCCCGCCAGCTGCCCACGGCGGTGGCGCCGGCCCGTACCGGCCAGGCCAGTTCCTTGCGCCCGGTGCCCGCGTACAGCGCGGTGCCGCCTTCGCCGAAGCAGCCGTGGAAGAACCAGTCGGCGTCGCGGCCCCCGGGCAGCCGCCGCTGGAGCAGCAGCGGGCTGCCGGCCCGGGCGGTCGCCGCGTACAGCCGCCGGGCCTGGGCGGCGGAGGTGAGGACGACGGCGCTGCGCAGTCCGCTGTCCTTGGGCAGCAGCCAGGGGCGGCTCCACTTGCCGATCAGCGGCAGCCCCAGCTCGCGGACGGCGGCGGTCACCTCCTCCGGGCTCCCGGGGACGAGCGTGCGCGGGTGCGCCAGCCCCAGCTCCCGGCACAGCCGCGCGAGGCTGGCCTTGTCGGCGGCCCGCTCGGCGGCGCCGGGCGGCAGCCGCGGCAGCAGGTACGCGCCGCGCAGCCGGTCGGCGAGCGCGGCGACGGCGAGCGCGCCGACGTCGTCCATGGGGAAGAGGACGGCGGGCCGCCCGATGCGGTCGGCGGTGCGCAGCAGCAGTTGTTCGACGGCGGCGGTATCGGCCGGCGGAACGGCGGGAAAAGGATGCGCCCGGTGCAGGAAACGCGAGCGGGCGAGCGGGCCGCCGGGGGATTCCGTGAACGCGTGGACCGCCACGCCCGCGCGGCCGAGAGAACGGACGGCACCGAGCGAACCGTGGTGAAAGGGATTGCGGTCGAGGCGGAGGAGCAGCGCGGGCACCCCGGTATCGAGCGGCGACATGCCCCCGATCATTCCCCGTACCCGCGCATACGATCGGCAGCGGCCTCGATCGGCCTATCAGAATGCCTACGTGCGGCCCATTCAAGAGATGGTGTGCTAAATCTCGGATCATGTTCGGACTCGGTGTTGCCTCCACCCTCCTGCTCGCGACCGCGACCACCGCGGTGGCGCCCGCCCCGGCTGTGTCCTTCGGCGCGTTCCTGGGCTCCGGGCAGGAGGGGGTGGATCGCTCGGAGCTGCTGGAGGAGTGGCTGGGCGGTACGGAACTGACGGTCGGTCACACCTACCTGCCGGGCGACCTGTGGTCGAACATCGAGGGCAGGCCGGAGTTCCTGGCGCCCTGGGCACAGTGGCGGCGGGAGAAGGCGGAGCGGCTGTTCGTCCTGAACGTCCCGATGCTGGAGCGCAACGAGGACGAGCTGCCGGACGAGGAGGTGCGGGAACTGCTGCGCGCCGGCGCGTCGGGCGGGTTCGACCACCACTTCGCGACGCTGGCCGAACGGCTGGTGGCGGCCGGGCTGGGGGACGCGGTGCTGGTGCTGGGGTGGGAGATGAACGGGACCACGTACACGCACCGGTGCGCGCCGGACCCCGAGGCGTGGAAGCTGTACTGGCGGCGCATTGTCACCACGATGCGCGCCGTACCGGGGCAGGCGTTCCGTTTCGATTTCGCCCCGAACAGGGGCACGGACGCGATCGGCTGGGACCAGTGCTATCCGGGGGACGATGTGGTGGACATCATCGGCATGGATTCCTACGACCAGCCGCCGGGTGAAACGTTCGACGAGCACATCAGCCAGCCGTACGGACTCCAATACCACGCGGATTTCGCGGCGGAACGCGGAAAGCCGGTGTCATTCCCGGAATGGGGTCTGTTCCGCAACGGGGACAACGCCACGTACATGCGGCGGATGCTGGAATGGATCGACCACGTCCAGCCCATTTATCACACCATCAGTGATTACTGTCCGCACGGCGTATGGCAATGCCTCCAGAATCCGGCCTCCTCGGAGGTGTTCCGCGCCACGCTGTCGGCGGCATCCCCCGAACCCGCCCCCGGACGCGGCCCGCGCCCCGGCACCACCGACCCGGACCCGGGCCGCGGCCCCCGCCCGGGCGCGGGTTAGGCGCGGACCCCGTACGGAGTTCCCGGTGCCGGTGCCGGGTGTGCCGGCCCGGTGGGGCTCACCGTCCCGCGTGCGTGCCGTGGGGTGACAGGCCGAGCAGGGGGAGCCACACCGTGTCCACGATCTCGACGATCTTCTCGTCCGGCACCGCTCCCATGGTCATCAGCATGTCGTGGCGTACGAGGTCGAAGGGCAGGTTCACCACGCGTTCGGGACGCGGTACATCCGTGAGCTCGCCGCGCTCGACGGCGCGGCGGACGAGCGTCGCGAAGGGGGGCGTCCGGTCCCCGGGGCGCAAGCGGCCGCGCAGGTCGCTGAAGTCGGTGCCGGTTTCGCGGAAGTAGTCCGCCAGCTGGACGCGCATCAGTATCACCGCGCGGTGCCGCTCGGCGTTGACCGTGCGCAGGAAGGTGAGGGCGTCGTGGCGCAGGCTGCCGGTGTCGGGGAGGTCCAGTGGACGCCAGTGCCGGGCGAGTGTGGCGATGAGGAGCCCTTCGCGCTGCGGCCAGCGCCGGTAGAGCACCGGTTTGCTGGTTCCTGCCCGTGCCGCGATGGCCTCGTAGGTGAAGCCGTGGTAGCCCAGTTCGACCAGGACCTCCCAGGCGGCATCGGTGATCGCGTTCTCCAGGACGGCGCCCCTGCGCCGGGTGGGGGTGCCCTCCGTGCCCCGCTCACTCACCACTACCCCCGGTGTCCGTTGTCATGAGGATTCTCCCCGTAGGTGGATGCGCTTGCGTACCTGAAAACGCAGCCATACGCTGGTGAACATAAGAAACGGCACTGTATCTTAAAGGCGCCGTGCTCCGCACAGAGGAAACGCGCATGTCCATGATCAATGCCGCGCTCGTGGAGTCCTTCGACGAGCCGCCGCACTTCCGCTCCATCCCTGCCCCCGAGGCCGCCCCCGGCCAGGAACTGGTGGACGTCCTCGCCGTCGGTGTGCACCGTGCCACCAAGGGAATCGCCGCCGGCAAGCACTACACCAGCCCCACAACGCTGCCCGCCCTGGCCGGCGCCGACGCCGTAGTCCGCCGGGCGGACGGCAGCCTCGCTTTCGTCATGCCGATGGGCGCGGGCTCTCTGGCCGAGCGCATCGCCATCGACCCGGCGACCGCCATCCCCGTCCCGGACGGAGCCGACCCCGCACTCCTGGTCGCCACCATGAACCCGGCCCTGTCCTCGTGGACCGTACTGCGGACACGCGTCCCCTTCCAGGCCGGGCAGTCGGTCCTGGTGCACGGCGCCACCGGCAACGCCGGCTCGATGGCCGTCGAGGTCGCCAAGCACCTCGGCGCGGCGCGGGTGATCGCCGCCGGACGCAACCGCACCCGCCTCGGCCAACTCAGGGAGCACGGCGCGGACGACATCGTCCACCTCGCCCCCGACCAGGACGCCACCGCGGCCGCGCTCGCCGAGGCCGCCGCAGAGGTCGACGTGGTCCTCGACTATGTATGGGGGCCTCCCACCGAGCTCGCCATGCGCGCCGTCCTCGACGCACGTACCCAGCACACCCGGCTGCTCGACTGGGTACAGATCGGCGGCATGGGCGGAGACACCATCACGCTGTCCGGACACGCCATGCGCTCCAACGCGTTCCGCGTCCTGGGCAGCGGCATCGGAGCGGTCCCCATGGACGTCATCCGGCGGGAGTTCGCCGAACTCGTCGCCGCGATCGCCGCGGGCGGCATGGCCGTGCGCCCGCACCCGTTCCCGCTCGACCGGGTCGAGGCGGCCTGGGCCCACCAGGAAGCACCCGGCGAGCGCACCGTCATCCTCCTGTAAGACACCCGCCGCCCCGCGACGATCCGGACCTCGCCGGCTACGGCCTGGTCGGGAGCCGCGAGCACCGCCCCGGGACGAGCCGCTCCGCCCCGCGCCGGGAACCGGAGGACGCGTACGACCGGGGGCACCGGGGCCGAGGCGGCGGGCCGGCCCGGCTCACCGGGAGGAGAGCGAACGGTGCGTACGGGGTGAGCGGGACGTACGGGGCGCCTGGTCGGGCACGACGGTGGCCGCCGGAGCCGGGCCGCGGCCGTCCGCCCGCACCAGCAGCACCAGCAGCCCCACCACCAGACCGGCCACCAGACCGACCGCGGTCCGCACCAGCGGCGTACTGGAGACGGGAGCGGCCGACGGCTGGGCGTCGGCGAACACGGCGAGGCGGGCCCCGGTGCTCTCCGCCGCGTCATTGCCGTACGCGATCAGCGCGCGGGCCACGGCGTTGGCCATCTCGGCCGCCCGCGCCCCGGAGGTGGCGGTACCGGTGATCTCGATCATCGGCGCGTCGGGGGAGGTGGCCGCCCGCACCCCGCCGCGCAGCCCGGCGAGCGTGACCCCGGCGTCCGCCTGAGCGGTCGTCAGGACCGCGTCCCCGGTGGCGATCCGCCCGAACGCCTGCGCCGTCCCGACAGCCGCGGCGGGATCGGTCCCCTCCGCCTCCCGGACGACGACATAACCGCTGGCGGCGTACTCCCGGTCGGCGACCAGCCCGTACCCCGCGCCGCCCAGCGTCCCGGCCAGGGCACACAGGAGCAGCGGCCACCACACGGGCAGCGGCTGCGGGAGCCGCGCCCGAACGGCGCGCAGGCCGGCCCGGGCGCTCGCCGGGAGCGGCGGGACCGGCGGGAGCCAGGTGGTGCGGGTGGTACGGAGGAGGGCCGGTGTTCTCCGCGAGGACCGCCGGAACCGGGCGGCCCGGGCGGTACGGAGACGGGCCACGGCCGCACGCGGCCGGAACGACGGGAACCGCCGGTCCCTCCCGTGCCGGGCGGCAGCCGGAGCGGCGAGCCCTTCCCGGGCGTCCCGCCCCGCCCGGCCGGGTCGGGCCTTTCCAGCGGCATCCGGCGGAACGCTCGCGGTCCCGGCTGACGAGCCCTCCGCGGCCGGCACGCCGCCGGTTACCGGCCGGCTCGTCCGTGACGTCTCGGGCTCCGGGCCGCGACGCGTACGGGGTGCCGTTCCCTGAACGGATGTGGCGTCGGCCGTGCTGCCCGCCGGATGCGGGAGCCCGCTGTCCGGGCGGGCTTCGTCCGCGGGCTGTTCCGCTCCTGCCGCCGCCCCGCCGTTCTCCGCGCCGTCCGCCGATACCCCGTCGTCCCTGACCCGTTCCGCCTCGTCCCGTCCGGAACCGGCGTCCGGCGCCGTCGCGCGGCAAGCGCCGCCGCGGGGGCGACCCGGGACAGCCGTGGCCGGCCGCGCGCGGCGCTCACGCTTCAACCGGACGAGACCGCGCCCGGCCCGGTGCGCCGACAGCGGCCGACGGACACCGACCAGCACCCTCAACAGCCAGGGATTGACCTCAAGCCGGACCACTCCCGCAAGGAGGAGCCCGGACGCCGACCGCTCGACGAC
>NZ_JBHWJL010000267.1:0-7235 GCF_042731495.1 Streptomyces sp. NPDC059853 | reverse complement strand
GAAGGAACTCCTTCCGTACGGGCCGCCGCCGTGTGCGGGGGCGGGCGGTTCAGCTCGTCCCGGAGTCCGCGCCCGCGCCCGCGGCGGCGAAGCTGCGGCAGGTACGGGTGTGGGTGGCGGCCTCCTGTTCGGCGCGGTCGGCGTCGCCGTCGCGGACGGCGGTGAACAGCCGGGCGTGGTCCATGTACGAGGCCGGGTCGAGGGCGTCGCCCACGTCGTACCGCAGGAACTGCCGCAGCACGGTGCCCAGATCGGCGTAGAGGCCGGAGAGCACCTCGTTGTGGGCGGCGGTGACGACGGCGAGGTGGAAGGTGGCGTCCGCCTCCACGAACCGTTCGACGTGCCCGGTGTGCCAGGCCGCCTCGCGGGCGGCGAGCACCCGCTCCAGGCGGCTCAGGTCCTCGGGGGTGCGGCGCTGGGCGGCCATCCGGGCGGCGGCGGTCTCCAGCGCGCCGCGCAGCTCGGCGACATGGTGCGGGTCGGCGCCGGCGAAGCGGCGGTGCATCACCCCGGCGAGTTCGCTGGTGGCCACCACATAGGTGCCCGAGCCCTGCCGGATGTCCAGGAGTCCGTTGTGGGCGAGCGCGCGGATGGCCTCGCGGACGGTGTTCCTGGCCACTCCCAGCTGTTCGACCAGCTCGGGTTCGGTCGGGATCCGCGATCCCACCGGCCAGGCGCCCGAGGTGATCTCGTTCCGCAGCTGGTCGATCACCTGATCGGCGAGCGCCGAGCGGCGGGGGGAGGTGAGTGACATGGCTCTCCTGTCAGCTGCAGGAATCTTGTAATGACCCATTCATTGGATGATTCTATGATGAGGTCATGTCGTTGGCGAAGCATGACCGTACCCCCGGCCCGGCCACCCCCGCACCCGAAGCGACCCCGCCGCGCGCCGCACCGGCCACCACCGGCCCCGCGACCCCCGTCCTGCTGTGGCTGATCACCGCCGGCCTGGTGCTCGCGGCACTCAACCTGCGCCCGGCGATCTCCGCCCTCGCCCCGCTGCTGGAAGAAGTCCGCGCCGACCTCGGCATGAACGGCACCGTCGCCGGACTGCTCACCTCGGTCCCCGCCCTGTGCTTCGCCGTCTTCGGCGTCACCGCGCCCGCCCTCTCCCGCCGGTACGGCCCCGTCGCCGTCGTCGCCGCCGGCATGGCCGCCGTCACCGCGGGACTCGCGCTGCGCTCGCTCGCCGGCAGCACCGGCGTCTTCCTCGCCTCCAGCGCCCTCGCCCTGGCCGGTATCGCCGTCGCCAACGTCCTCATGCCGGTCCTCGTCAAGCGGTACTTCCCGGACCGCATCGGCACCATGACCGGCCTGTACTCCATGGCCCTGTCCCTGGGCGCCGCCGGAGCCGGCGCGGTCACCGTGCCCCTCGCGAGCGCCCTCGGCGACAGTTGGCGGCTCGGCATCGGCCTGTGGGCCGTCCCCGGCGCCCTGGCCGTCACCGCCTGGCTCGCCGTCCTCCTCCGGAGCCGCGCCACCGCCGCCCCCGCCCCCACGGCACCGGCCCCCGCCCCGCAGGCCACCCCCGACACCACCCGCCTCACCCTGCGGCGCTCACCCACCGCCTGGGCCCTGGCCTGCTTCTTCGGCCTCCAGGCCACCGCCGCCTACATCATCATGGGCTGGCTGCCCCAGATCTACCGCGACGCCGGCATCTCCGCCGGTACCGCGGGCCTCCTCTTCGCCGTCGCCATGGGCCTGAGCGTCCCGCTCTCCTTCGTCGTCCCCCCGCTCGCCACCCGGATGCGCACCCAGGGCCCGCTCCTCACCGTCCTCGCCCTGTGCGGCCTCGCCGGATACACCGGACTGTGGCTCGCCCCGCACGGCGGCGCCTGGGCCTGGGCCGTCCTGCTCGGCATCGCCAACTGCGCCTTCCCCGTCGCCCTCGCCATGATCGGCCTGCGCGCCCGCAGCTCCCACGGCGTCGTCCGGCTCTCCGCCTTCGCCCAGTCCACCGGCTACCTCATCTCCCTGCCGGGCCCCCTGGTCGTCGGCGTCCTCAACGAGGCCACCGGCGACTGGCACCTTCCGCTCGCCTTCATGGCCGCCCTCATGGTGCTCCAGATCCTCGCCGGCACCCTCGCCGGCCGGGACCGCCACATCGAGGACGGGGCCTGAATGGCAGACTGGGCCCATGCCAGCACTTGAGCCCAACCCCACCGGCGGACAGCGCACCCTGCTGCTCATCCTCGGCGTCATGCTCGCCGTCAGCATCGTGATCGGCGTCATCGCCAGCATCGCCGCCGGCCACTGATCCGCCCCACCGCCGGCCCGGGTGGTGCCCGCCCCACCGTCCCCTAGGGGGACAGCGTCAGGGGCGGGTGGGTGGGTTACCCGATGGGCCCGCGCCCGCCGTCCGCCTACCGTGGGACGCAGTACGGCGACACCCCTCGCGGGACCACGGATGGAGGCGCACCATGACCGGTCGCACGGCCCGCATGACCACCCCCAGGGCCCGGCCGGCCGGACCCGACGTCCGGCTGCGCTGGTGGGCCCTCGCCCTGCCCGTCGCGGCCTTCAGCGCCCTGCTGTGCCTGCTCGCCGCCAGCACCCAGACCGGCCCCGCCCCCGGGCCGCAGCCCGTCTCCCAACTGGTCGAGCACGCCAGGAACACCTGGCTCGGCTGACCCGGCCGCCCGCACCCCGGCAGGTTCGCCAACCACCCGCCGCCACGGGCACGTTTCATGCAAAGCTGGGACACATGAGCGCTGAAGCACCCCGCAGGATCGTCCTTCTCCGACACGCCAAAGCCGACTGGCCCGACGTCTCCGACCACGACCGGCCGCTCGCCGAGCGCGGTCGCAAGGACGCCCCCGTGGCCGGCCGCCGGCTCGCCGGCGCCGGCATCACCCCCGACCTCGCCCTGTGCTCCACCGCGGCCCGCACCCGGGAGACCTGGAAACTGGTCGCCTCCGAACTGCCCCGGCGCCCGCGCACCGTCTACGACGAGCGGCTGTACGAGGCGTCCCTCGGCGAACTCATCGCCGTCCTCAACGAGACCGACGACCAGGTGCGCGACCTGCTGCTGATCGCCCACAACCCCGGCATCCACGCTCTCGCCGACGCCCTCGCGGGCGCGTCCGAGGGGGACTGTCTCGCCCGGATGAACCGCACCGGCTACCCCACCGCCGCCATCGCCGTGCTCACCTTCACCGGCGACTGGAAATCCGTCGAACACGGTGTCGGCACCCTCGCGGCGTTCTGGGCCCCGCACTCCTGACCGCCCCGCGGCCTGAGGAGGCGGCGCCCCGGCGCCTCAGCTCTCGGCGTCCGCCGCCTCCACTTCCTCCCGGGTGACCCCCAGCAGGTACAGCACCGTGTCAAGGAACGGCACACTCAGCGCCGTGTGCGCCGCCTGCCGCACCATCGGCTTGGCGTTGAACGCCACCCCCAGACCGGCCGCGTTCAGCATGTCCAGATCGTTCGCGCCGTCCCCGATCGCCACCGTCTGCGCCAGCGGCACCCCCGCCGACGCCGCGAACCGGCGCAGCAGCCGCGCCTTGCCCGCCCGGTCCACGATCTCCCCGGTCACCCGCCCGGTCAGCCGGCCGTCCACGATCTCCAGCGTGTTCGCCGCGGCGAAGTCCAGCCCCAGCCGCTCCGCCAGCGCGTCCGTCACCTGCGTGAAGCCACCCGAGACCACCCCCACCTGGTAGCCCAGCCGCTTGAGGGTGCGGATCAGGGTCCGCGCCCCGGGGGTCAGCCGCACCTCCGCGCGCACCTTGTCCACCACCGACGCGTCCAGGCCCGCCAGCAACGCCACCCGGGCGTGCAGCGACTCCTCGAAGTCCAGCTCCCCGCGCATCGCCGCCGCCGTCACCTCGGCGACCTTCTCCTCGCAGCCGGCGTGCGCCGCGAACAGCTCGATGACCTCGTCCTGGATCAGCGTCGAGTCGACATCCATGACCACCAGCCGCTGCGCCCGCCGGGACAGCCCCGCCGACACCACCGCCACGTCTATCGACCGCACGGCCGCCTCGGTCGCCAGCTCCGTGCGCAGCCGCTCGGTCGGCACCCCGGAGACATTGAACTCGACCGCCGTCACCGGATACTTCGCCAGCCGGAAGATCCGGTCGATGTTGCCGCCGCAGCCGGTGATCCGGGCCGCGATCGCCGCCGTGTTCTCCGCGTTCAGCGGATTCCCCAGCACCGTCACATGGGAGCGGCCACTGCCCCGGGCCGGGTTGTCGCCGAGCCCCGAGATGATCTCGGCCTGCATCCCCAGACCCTCGGCCCAGCCGTGCACCGTGGCCCGCAGCTCACCCTCGGAGCCGGAACCACCGGCCGGCGCGCTCACCAGGGCGCACAGCACGATGCGTCCCCGGGTCACCACCTGCTCGATGTCGATGACCGTCACATGAAAGGCGGCGAGCGTCTCGAAGAGACCGGCGGTCAGACCCGGCCGGTCCCTCCCGAAGATCTTCACCAGCAGCGTGGGCGTCTGTGCGGGGATCATGGTGCGCACCACGGTAGTCGCTCCCGGTAGCCGGGGTATGGCCATCGGCCGCCGTGCGGGCGAACGGAGAGGAAGGTCACAGAGATGCCGACGCTTCGCACCAGCTCCGTGACTATCCGGGCCCCGCTTTCCGTTTCCGGCCCGGGACTGGAATAGTGCCTGGACGATGGTCGACCATCTCGAACCCTCCTCTGGGGGTACCTCCCGGCCGGAGGCTGGGGGAGGGCCGGTCGGGGGACAACTTTGTGGGGCATGGAGTGCCAGAACTCGTACTCGAACTGAACGGACAGACCTGGTCGTTGGACCCGACCCGGTCGTACAGCGTGGGGCGGGATCCGCAGGGCGACCTCGTCCTGCAGGACGCGCGGGTCTCCTGGCGGCACGCCACCGTGCGCTGGGGCGGCCAGAACTGGATCCTGGAGGACCACGGCAGCACCAACGGAACCTACGCCCAGGGCCAGCGGGTCCAGGAGCTGCCGCTGGGCCCGGGTTCGGTCGTCCACCTGGGCAACGCCACCGACGGACCGCGGCTCACCTTCTCGGGAACCGCGCCCGTCCCGCACCAGCAGGAGCCGCAGCACCAGTACCAGCAGCAGCCGCAGCAGCACGGGTTCGGCGCACCCGTGCCCGCCATGGCCGGCCGGCCGCCCGCCATGCCGCCCCACCAGCCCGGCGCCAACCCGGCCGGAGCCGGCGGCGACCGCAGCGTCACCACGTTCCACCACCTGGCGGTCGGCCAGGTCACCCGGATCGGCCGCGCGCTGGAGAACGAACTGGTGGTCTCCGACCTCCAGGTCTCCCGCCACCACGCCGAGTTCCTGGCCCACCCGGACGGCCGCTACGAGTTGCACGACCTCGGCAGCCACAACGGCACGTACGTCAACGGCCAGCGGATGGACAAGAACGGCCGCCGCTACCTCGGCCAGAACGACACCGTCGGCATCGGCCACTCCACCTTCCGGCTGGTCGGCAACCAGCTCCAGGAGTACGTCGACACCGGCGAGGTCTCCTTCTCGGCCCGCCACCTGACCGTCCAGGTCAACAACGGCCGCACCACCATCCTCAACGACGTCTCCTTCGGCGTCCCCGAGAAGTCGCTGATCGGTGTCATCGGCCCCTCCGGCTCCGGCAAGTCCACCCTGCTGCGCGCCCTCACCGGCTACCGCCCCGCCACCTACGGCGAGGTGCTGTACGACCACCGCAACCTGTACACGCACTTCGCCGAGCTGCGGCACCGCATCGGGCTCGTCCCTCAGGACGACATCCTCCACAAGGAACTGCCCATCCGGCAGGCCCTGCGGCTCGCCGCCCAGCTCCGCTTCCCCGGCGACGTCGCCGAGGCCGAGCGCAACGCCCGGGTCGAGGAGGTGCTGCGCGAACTCAAGCTCGACGTGCACGCCACCAAGCGCATCTCCTCGCTCTCCGGCGGCCAGCGCAAGCGCGTCTCGGTCGCCCTGGAACTGCTCACCAAGCCGTCGCTGATCTTCCTGGACGAGCCCACCTCGGGCCTCGACCCCGGCATGGACCGCGACGTCATGCAACTGCTGCGCGGCCTGGCCGACGACGGCCGTACCGTCCTGGTCGTCACCCACTCGGTTGCCGAGCTGGGCCTGTGCGACCGGGTGCTGGTCATGGCGCCCGGCGGCGGCGTCGCCTACTTCGGCCCGCCGGACGAGGCCCTCAACTTCTTCGGCTACGACAACTGGGCCGACGTCTTCTCCGCGTTCGAGAACTACCGCGACTACGACTGGATGGGCCGCTGGCGCGGCTCGCAGCACTACCAGATATACGCGGCCGACCTCGACGCCGTGCAGCCCCAGGCCGCCAACTTCCAGCCGGTGGCCGCCGCCGAACAGAAGGCCCAGACCTGGGGCTCCCAGGTGTGGACCCTGATGCGCAGATACGCGGCGGTGATCTTCGCCGACAAGGGCTTCCTCGGCCTCACCGTCGCCCTGCCGGTCATCCTCGGCGCGGTCTCGCTGGCCATCCCCGCCGACTACGGCCTGGGCTATGGCAGACCGGAGAACGGCGGCCGCAACGGCCAGGCCAGCATCATCCTGCTGGTCCTCGTCGTCGGCATGTGCTTCTCCGGATCCGCCAACGCCGTCCGGGAACTCATCAAGGAACGGGTGATCTACGAACGCGAACGCGCGGTCGGCCTCTCCCGCTCCGCCTACCTGATGTCCAAGGTCTTCGTGCTGGGCATCGTCACCATCTTCCAGGCCGCCATCCTGGGCGCCATCGGCTTCCTGCCCCGCGAGATGCCCGCCGAGGGCGTGCTGTTCACCAGCTCTCCCGCGCTGGAGATGACCCTGGTCATCATGGTCCTGGGCTGCACCTCCATGATGATCGGCCTCGTCATCTCCTCACTGGTGCGCACCTCCGAGATGACCATGCCGCTGCTGGTGATGATCTCCGTGGTCCAGCTGGTGTTCACCGGCGCCCTCTTCGAGGTGCACGGCAAGCTCGGCGTCGAACAGATCGCCTGGCTGATGCCCTCCCGCTGGGCCCTGGCCGGCACCGCCACCACCGCCGACCTCAACACCCTCACCGCCTCCGTCACCGACCCGGACGCCTCCGGCGACCCGCTGTGGAACCACGCGGCCGGCTGGTGGCTCCTGGACGTCAGCATGCTCGTCGCCCTCGGCGTCGCCTGCGGCTTCCTGGTGATGAAGTTCCTGCGGCGGCACGAACCCGAGGTCATGCGCGACTGACCCCGGCCCCACCCGCACCACCCCGACGGTGGGGGGACCCCCGCCCCCGGGGGCCCCCCCCC
>NZ_JBHWJL010000266.1:5069-7305 GCF_042731495.1 Streptomyces sp. NPDC059853 | reverse complement strand
GTGACCTGCGGCATCTCGCCGTTGAGCACCTGGTGCAGGGGGCGCACCGCCAGCGGCCGGGGCGCCGCCCCCGGCCGGGTGGGCGGCGGCCACCGAGGTGGCGACCGTGTTCAGCAGGGCGATCCCCAGCGAGCCGCCGATCTGCTGGGCGCTGTTGACGAGCGCCGCCGCCACCCCGGCGTCGCGCGGGTCCACCCCGGCCGAGGCGGTGATCATCGCCGGCATGACCGCGCAGCCGATGCCCGCGCCGATCAGCAGCTGGGCGGGGAGCAGCCGGACGGCGAACACCTCGCCGGTACCCGCCTCAAGACCGGTCAGCAGCACCATCCCGGCGGCGGCCACCAGCAGCGCGCCGGCCATCAGATGCCGCGCGGGCACCCCCCTGGCCAGGGCCCTGCGGGCGATCACCGCCGCGCCGACCCCCATGGCGGCCGACAGCGGCAGGAACGCGAGCCCCGCCTCGACGGGCGAGTAGCCCAGCACCGCCTGGAAGTAGTACGTCAGGAACAGGAAGAGCCCGAAGAGACCCACCTGGGGGACGCCCACCGCGAGGAACGCGCCGCCCCGGGACCGGTCGGCCACCACCCGCAGCGGCAGCAGCGGATGCGCGGCCCGCCGCTCCACGCGGGTGAACGCGAGCAGCGCCAGCGCGCCGGTGACCAGCAGCACGGCGACCACGGGCCGGTCCCAGCCGCCCTCCGCCTCGGCGAACGCGGCGACCAGGGCGAGCAGCCCGCCGCAGCCCAGCAGCGTGCCGGGCAGGTCGAGCCGGCCGCCGCCCGGCCGGGGCGGGTCCCGGCGCAGCAGGGCGCAGCCGGCCAGCGCGAGGGCGACCAGGGGCACGTTGACGTACAGGCACCAGCGCCAGTCCAGGTACTCGGTGAGGACCCCGCCGGCCAGCAGCCCGGCCGCGGCGCCGCCGCCGCTGAGCGCCCCGTAGACGCCGAACGCGCGGGCCCGGTCCCGGGCGCTGGTGAACAGGGTGGTGAGCAGTGAGAGCGCGGCGGGCGCGAGGAGGGCGGCGAAGGCCCCCTGGAGGGCGCGCGCGGCGAAGAGCGCGCCGGGTCCCGGGGCGGCGCCGCCCAGGGCGGAGGCCGCACCGAACCCGGCCAGTCCCAGCAGGAACATCCGCCGCCGCCCGGCGAGGTCGGCGATCCGCCCGCCGAGCAGCAGCAGCCCGCCGAACGGCAGGGTATAGGCGGCCACCACCCACTGCCGGCCCGCGTCGGTCATGCCGAGGTCCTGCTGGGCGGAGGGCAGGGCGATGTTGACGACCGTGGCGTCGAGCACCACCAGCAGCTGGGCGAGGCCGATGACGGCGAGGGCCCACCAGCGGCGGGGGTCGGCGGGCTCCCGCGCGCGCTCGCGCTGCTCCGGCGGCGGGTCCGGCCGCTCCGGCCGGTCCGCGCCGCCGGTGCTCAGCACGGGTGCGCCTCGATCAGGGCGAAGGGCGCGAGAGCGGCGGGCGCGGCGACCCGGACCGAGCCGAAGCCGTTCTTGACCAGCAGGGCGCGCAGTTCGGCCTCGGTGCGCTCCCGGCCGCCCATGTTGGCCAGCATGTAGAGGTCGCTGAGGTAGGTGAGCGGGTCGGCGTCGGGGGTGACCCGTTCCGGCATCAGCACCTCGATGACCAGCAGCCTGCTGTGCGGGGCGAGCGCGGTGCGGCAGGTGCGCAGGATCCGCTCGGCGTGCGTGTCGCTCCAGTCGTGCAGCACGCTCTTGAGCACGTACAGGTCGCCGCCCTCCGGTACGGCGGTGAAGAAGTCCCCGGTGCTGATCCGGCAGCGATCGGCGACCCCGGCGGCGCCCAGGGTGCCGGGGGCGTCGGCCGCGCCCTCGGGCGAGTCGTACAGCACCCCGGTCAGCTCCGGGTGGGCGGCGAGGACGGCGGCCAGCAGGGCGCCGTCGGCGCCGCCGACGTCCACCACGGTACGGACGCGGGAGAACGCGTAGGCGGCGGGCAGCGCGGCGGCCAGGGTCCGGGTGGCCTGCCGCATGGACGCCTGGAAGGTGGCGGACAGCTCCGGGTGGGCGCCCAGGTGCTGGAAGAAGCCGGTGCCGAAGATCCGGTCGAAGGCGGGTTCACCGGTCCTGATGCTGTGTTCGAGCCCGCCGAAGGCCCGGCGGAAGTCCCCCGCGCCCTGTTCGGCGAAGGCGCGCAGCGAACCGGGGTCGTCGCCGCGCAGCCGGGCGCCGGCCGGGGTGAGGGCGAACTGTTCGGGCCCGGTCTCGCGCA
>NZ_JBHWJL010000266.1:0-5059 GCF_042731495.1 Streptomyces sp. NPDC059853 | reverse complement strand
AGGCGCGCGAGGGCGCGCCGAAGCCGGAGCAGGGACGAGGGGTCGGTGTCGGTGGCGTGGGCGAGCGCGGCGGCGTGGGCGCCGTCGCCGATGCGGTCGGCCAGCCCGAGCCGGACGGTGAGTTCGACGAGGTCGGAGGTCATGTAGCCCCACAGCAGCCGCAGCAGCAGGGACTGGTCGGGGAACTGCGCGCGGTGGTCGGGGACCGGCGGGCCGGGGAGGGTCATGGGCGGCTTCCGTTCTCTGAGCGGTGGGGGTGCGCTACGCGTGGCCGGCCGCGGGGCGGCGCAGGCACCAGGTGCGGGGGCCGCCGTCGGCCGGGGTGACGTCCGCGCTGATCTCGAAGCCGAGCCGCTGGTAGAAGGGGAGGTTGCGCGGGTCGGAGGTCTCCAGGAAGGCGGTGACGCCCTCCGCCTCGGCCGCCTCGATGCCGGGCCGCAGGACGGCGCCGCCGAGTCCGGCGCCCTGCCGCTCGGGGGTCACCCCGACGGTGGCGAGGAACCACACGGGCTCGGTGGGCCGGTGCGGGGCGAGGGCGGTGTCGAGGGCCTCCTGGGCGGCGGCCCGGGTGCCGCACAGCTCGGCCAGCCGGGGGCCGATCTCGGCGAAGACCGCGCCCGCGTTGCCGTTGTGCGGGGTGGTCCACACGGCCACCGCGTCGCCGCCGTCGGCGACCCAGACCCGGCCGGCTTCCAGGCCCACCCGGGTGAAGAAGAGTTCCTGAATGGCGGTCACCCGTTCGGCCCGGCCGTCCGGGTCGACGGTGTGGCGCAGGGCGGGGTAGCCGGCCAGGGCGCGGCCCAGGGTGCGGACGGCGCGCGGGGTGTCCTGCGGTTCCGCCGGGCGGACGCCGGTGTCCAGTGCGGTCATGGTGGGGGTGTCTCCTCGCCGGGGGGATGGTCGTCGGGGGCCGGTCCCGCCGGGGACCGGTCCAGGATCGCGAGGGCCTGCCGGTGCAGCTCGCGGTTGGCGGACAGCGCCCCGGTGCCGCGCAGCGGGTCGCCGCCGCGCAGATCGGTGCAGCGCCCGCCGGCCTCCTCGACCACGATCCGCACGGCGGCCACGTCCCAGGGGGCGACGACGGGTTCGGCGGCGATGTCCAGCACACCCTCCGCAACGAGGCAGTGCTGGAGAAAGTCACCGAAGGCCCGTTCCTCCCAGCAGGCGTCGGCCAGGGCGAGATAGGCGGGGCGGGAGTGGAAGGTGTGCCAGGTGCTGGTGCGGGTGGTGGAGAGATAGGCGTCGGCGAGCCGGCCGACGCCGGAGACCCGCAGCGGTACGGGGGCGGCGCCGGCCCGGCGCAGCAGGGCACCGGCGCCCCGGGCCGCCCACCAGCGGCTGCGCAGGGCGGGGGCGCTGACGACGCCGAGCACCGGGCGGCCGGCGTCCAGCAGGGCGATGAGGGTGGCCCAGACGGGCAGGCCGCGCAGATAGTTCTTGGTGCCGTCGATGGGGTCGACCATCCAGGTCCTGCCGCCGGTGACGGCGCCGCCGCCCTCCTCCCCCGCGACGGCGTCGGCGGGCCGCTCGGCGCGCAGGGTGCGGCGGACGGCGGCCTCCACGGCGGTGTCCGCGTCGGTCACCGGGGTGCGGTCGGGTTTGCTGCGGCAGCGCAGGTCGCCGGCGCGGAAGCGCCGCAGGGTGAGCGCGTCGGCGGTGTCGGCGAGCCGCAGCGCGAGCCGGACGTCGTCGGGGTGCGGTGCGTCCACGGGGTCTCCGGTGGTCGGACGGGTCGGGCGGATCGGACGGCCCGGGTCCGGACGGGCCGGGGGTCCGGGCGGCCCCGGGTCAGCGGGCGGGTGCGTCGGCCGGTGCGTCGGCCGGGGCCGCGCGGTGCTCCGCGTACCGGGCCAGCTCCGCGCCGTGCCGGGCGATCTTGTGGAAGGCGGCGGCGTACTCCTCGATGAGCGGCTTGTCCTGCGGCCAGCGGCTGAAGGTGGGCAGGGAGAGCGCGTGCTGTTCGACGTGTGCGGCCGCGGAGCCGGGCATGGCACCCGCGGAGCGCTTGGCGGTGCCGGGGAACAGCGGGTTCTCGGGCGCGGCGTACAGCGGGAGGGTGCCGAGCCGGGGCGCGGAGGGCGCGCCGGCCTCCATGCCCTCGGCGCGCAGCGCGTCGATGAGCAGGGCGCGGTCCACGCCCGGCAGTGCCTTCGGCCGGTAGAGCGGCTTGTAGCCGTACCAGGCCCCCATGTCCACGTCGTCGGCGACGGTGACCGGCTCCAGGTAGGGCACGTCGGCGATGAGCCCGCCGAGGTGGTGCAGACAGCGGTGCCGGGCGTCGCGGCGGGCGGGGAAGGCGGCGAGCGCGTGCCGGGCGACGACGGCGTTCAGCGGGGACATCCGCAGTTTGAGGCCGAAGCCGGTGACCCAGTGGTCGCGCAGCCGGGCGTCGGTGACCTCGTCGCGGGACCGGTCGCGGTAGTGGCCGAGCAGGGTGGCCCGGTCGTGGACCCCGGCGTCGTTGGTGACGAGGATGCCGCCCTCCCCGGCGTAGACGGCCTTGGCGGCCTGGAGGGAGAAGACGGCGGCGTCGCCGAAGGTGCCCACGGGGCGGCCCCGGTAGCGGCTGCCGTGCGCGTGCGAGCAGTCCTCCAGCACCTTGAGTCCGTACCGGGCGGCGATGTCGAGCACCCGGTCCATGTCGGCGGGGTGGCCCCACTGGTGGACGACGGTGACGACCCGGGTGTGTTCGGTGACGGCGGCTTCCAGGGCCCGGGGGTCCAGACAGCGGGTGGCCGGGTCGATGTCGGCGAGGACCACGTCGCCGCGCAGCGCGAAGACCGGGCTGAGCGCGGCGTGGTAGGTGAGCGCGGGTCCGATGACGTCCACGCCCTCGCGCACGCCGAGCGCGAAGTAGGCGGCGAGCAGCGCGCTGGTGCCGGAGTTGAAGGTGACGGCCCAGCGGACCCGGTGGTCGAGGAAGTCCAGGAAGTCCTCCTCCAGGGCGCGGATGGGGCCGCTGCTGCCCTTGATGGAGATGTCGGCGTTGCGCTGGGCGGTCAGGTCGGCGAGTTCGGCGGCGTCGCCGGGCGGGGGCCACATCTCGTGGGGGCGGGGGTGGCCGATGGCCGGCCGGCCGCCGAGGAGGGCGAGCCGGTCGTCCGCGCTGGTCCTGGTCATGGGGCCTTTCCACGGTTCGGGAACACGGGTGGGTGGGGGTCGGCGCCGGGTCAGCGGAACCACAGTTCGCGGCCCGCGAAGTCGATCCGCCCCATGCCCACGGCGTACAGCCGCAGCAGCATGGCGTGCCGGACCGGCGGCGTGCCGCTGGTGATGGTCAGCCGCGCGCGGCCGGTGGCGCCGGGGTCCACGCGCAGGGTGTCGGGGTCGAGCCGGAAGCCGAAGCCGTAGGCCCGGCCGCGGGTGATGCGGGCGCCGAGCAGGACGTCGAGGGGTTCCTCGCCGTCGTTGTCGATGACGGCGGTGAGTTCGGCGGGGCGCTCGGGGTCCAGCCGGGTCTCGCCGGTGAGGGTGAGGCGTACCGAGTCGTCCTCGGTGTCCTGGGTGGCGCCGCACAGCGGGCAGCTGAGGAGTTGCCGGGTCAGCCAGGGGCGCAGCACATGGGCGCTGTGGTAGCGGTGCTGCGGCTCCCCGCAGTAGCGGCAGCGGCCGTAGGGGCTGTCGACGGCGCGCACGGCGTACGCGGGCCGGTACGCCTCGACGAAGTGGTACTCGCGGGTCTCGGTCAGCCGCAGCAGGGTGGCCAGCAGATGCCGGTCGAGGCGGGCGCAGTTGCCGAGGATGCGTCCGGTGGCCTTGGCCAGGGGTTCGGACTGGGTGAGGTCGCCGATGCCGGCCCGGACGCGGCGGGCCACGGCGGGCAGGCTGTTGGCGGCGTCGGCGAGGACGGAGCGGGTCTTGTCGAGCCGGATGTCGAGGGAGGCGAGGTTCTCGTAGCGTTCGACGGCGCGCACGATCCGGTCGGCGGGGGTGGAGGGGGCACCGTCGGTGACGGTGAGGGTGCGGGAGGTCCGCGTTCCGGTGAGCGGGCGGTCCTGGAAGCCGAGGACGACGACGTGCGGTGTGCCGTCCAGGACGGCGGAGGTCGCGTACACCGGGTGCCGGCCGCCGAACGGGGTGTCGGCGGTGACCCGCAGCCGGCCGGCGCGGTGGGCCTCCCGCAGCGCGGGGTCGCGCAGCGGGACCCGGGTGCGGGCGGGCATGGTGTGGTGGAAGGTGATGCGGGCGCCGCCGGCCCGTTCGGTGACGGTGACGGTTCCGGCGGGCGCCGGAGCGGGCGCGGGGGCGGACGGGTCGGTGTAGCGCGCCTCCGGGTCGCCGATCACCAGGATCTCGGGCGCGTCGATCCCCCAGGCGCGCAGCGCGGTGTTGACCTCGCGGACGGCCTCGCCGACGGTGAGCCCCTCGTCGAGGAGGTGGTGGAAGAGCAGGTTCTCGGCCGGGGTGCCGTCCTTGAGGAGGGGGCTGGCGATGTAGGTGCCGGCCCAGCCGTCCAGGAAGCGGCGGGCGACGGTGAACCGGTTGTGGCGGCCGAACAGCTGGGTGCCGAACTTGAGGGTGAGGCAGGCGTTGACGAAGACGATCTGGGCGGGGACGGTGGCCGGGTCCAGGCGGCGGGCGCCGGGGTAGACGCAGTCGTCGCCGCGCATGCAGGCGGGCAGGGTGTGGGTGGTGGCGCGGGCGGCGGCCTGCTCGGCGGGGTCGGGGGTGAGCCCGCACAGGATGTCGCGGGGGGTGAGCCGCAGATAGTCCTCGCTGCCGTGGGTGATGAGGCTGAGGACCCGCAGCAGCGGCCGTTCGGCTGTGCCGGGCGCGGTGGCACCGGCCGGGGCGGCGAAGGCGGCCGGGTCCAGGGCGTCCTGCGGATAGATCGTCAGCCTGCCCTGGGTGAGCGGTTCCGCGCCCTTGAGCAGGGGGGCGAGGAGGGCGTCCCGGCCGGCGGGTGCGGCCGGGTGGGCGAGGGTCTTGAGGACGAGGTCGGCGAGCCGGTCGGGGGTGTCGGCGCACAGGACGCCGAGGGCGGGGCCCGGGTGGCGGTGGCGCAGTTCGGTGGTGAGGGCGAAGCCGAGCCGGTCGGTGGGGCCCACCAGGGTGAGGT
>NZ_JBHWJL010000265.1:0-7338 GCF_042731495.1 Streptomyces sp. NPDC059853 | reverse complement strand
GATGGACACCGAGCCGGTGCCCCTCGCGGACGATCGCCTCCAGCACACGTATGACGGAGCCGGCGGCCGGCCGGCCCGGCGCACCGAGCGGCGGTGTCAGCAGCAGGTCCAGATCGTCGGCCAGCACCACCAGCCGCGGCAACTGCCCGGCCGACGAGGCGGGAGAGGCTGGGTCGGCGGTGGTGGCGCGCGCGGCGTGCGCGCCGTGCGCCCCGCCGTCGTCCGCGGGTGGCCGGGGCGCCACCACCGCCGTCCCGAACGCCCCGTCCTCGCCCAGCAGCAGCGCGCGCCGCTTCAGCTCGGCCCGCAGATCCTGCGCGAAGGACCGCATCCGCAGCGGATCGGTAGCCGCCAGATGCCCGGCCACCTGCGGCAGTTCGGCCGCCGCGCGCAGCCCGCCGCCGGTGGCGGAACCCTCGACCAGCAGCAGGGACAGCGCGGCCGGGCCCGCCCCGGCGGCCAGCGAGACCGCCAGGGAGCAGAGCAATTCGGTACGGCCGGAGCCGGGCGGGCCCGAAATCATCAGCGGAGCGCGGAACGCGGCCACATCGACCTCCACCGGCCCCGCACCGCCGAGCCCGAGCACGACCGGCAGCCCGCTGCGCCGGGCCCACCGCTCGCGCAGGGCGGCCGGGGTGACCCGGGGCAGCGCCAGCACATCCAGCAGCCGCACGCTGTCGGGCAGTGGCTGCTGAGCCCCGGCCCCCGGCGCGGCACTGCTGTCCGCGCGCTCCCCGAGCGGCGCGAGCGCCCGCGCGAACCGCTCGGCCCACGCCCGCGACACGGCGTCCGCCGAGACCGGCGGCCGGGCCGTCCCGTCCGGGCCGGTCAGCCGGAGGGTCCCGGCGACGGAGTCGCTCAGCACCCCGGTGGTGGCGCACGGCACGGGCGCGCGCACGCCCGCGGGATCGGCGAGGACCAGAAGGTGGATACCGGCGGCAGGCCCCTCGGCCGCCAGCCGGACGGCAGCCTCCCGGGCGGCGGGGGAGCCGGGGTCCCCGTCGATCAGGACGACGGTGCGGGGGGCGTCCGCCGGGACCGCGGAGCCGCCGTCCGCGGGCCGCGCGCCCGTCCCGTCCTGCCGGGGCTGGGTTCGGTGGGGCGGGTGAGCCTGCCGGGCTTGCTGCGTGTGCTGTGTGAGCTGGACCAGCTCGCGCAGCCGGGCCGTGATCTGCGCGGGGTCGAACCCGACGAGCAGCCGGCAGTTCTCCCCCCGCGCCGGCCGCAGATGCGGCAGCCAGCCGAGCCAGGACCACTCCCGGGCACCGCCGTCCGCGAGGACGACGATCCGCAGCGTGCCAGGGTCGTGCAGGGCGGCGAGCTGCGCCAGGACGCTACGGGCGAGACCGGTCAGCCGGTCCCGCGGCCCGGTGAGCGCGAGCGAACCCGCCTCCGGCAGGGCGAGCGTCACCGGCAGCAGCGGCCCCGCCGGCTGCTGCACGGTGCCCAGCCGCACGGTGAACGCGTCGGGGTGCGCGGCGTCGCGCGCCCACAGCCGGGGATCGCCCTCGACAGCGGCCAGCAGTATGGCGGCCGGATCCGGCCACCGCGCATCGGCGGCGGCGGCCTCGGCCCGCGCGGCGGCGACCTCGGCGGCGTCGCCGGAGCGCCCGCCGCGCCCTATCCGCCGCGCCCAGGCCACGAGGCCTTTGCGCGGCGGGCGCAGGGCGGGCTGCCCGACCCGCGTGACGTGCGCGTCCGGCGCACCGCCCGGAACGTGCGGCGCGGCGGCCCCGGCGTCCTGCGTACGGGGGGCGCCGGGCGCGGTACCGCGGGCGGCACCGGCGTCCGATCCGCCGGCTCGCGAGGCCGGGCGGGCGGCGGTGGCGGCGCCGGGCCCGGCGCCGGTGGGCGGCTCCGCATCCTGCCCGGGTCCGGCATCCCCGGGACGGGAGCCGGGGTGGCCGCCCGGGGCGCTGCCGGGGGAGTCGGTGGCACCGGTGCGGGGCCCGGCGTCCCGGGCCGAGGCGGGGCCGGAACGGGCGGCCCGGTCCTCATGCGACCGGCCGGTGTCGTCCGAGCCGGGCCCGGTGCGCCCGGAAGCGGTTGCGCCGGGGCCCCGGTGACCCGCCGGGTCGGTGCCGCTGCCGCCCCCGGTGAGGGCTCCGGGGGCGCGGGTGCTGTCGCCCCGGACGGTGCGCGGGTCGCCGCCCGAGCCGGGCCGCAGGCCGTGGGCGTCGGGGGCGGGACCGGTGTGGGGGTCCGTGCCACGCGTGGCGGGGGCACCCCTTTCGGAGGGCGGGGCGCCGTGGGCGCGGGCATCGCCCGGATGGCCGGTACGTGGTTCCGCGCGCCGGTCGCCGGGCCGGGAGGGAGGGGAGCCGTCCGCGGAGGAGGCGCCGTCCGGTCCGGTGGCCGTGCCGGGACGGTGCGTCCGGGGCTCACCGCCGTGCCCGCCGTTCTCCGGGCCGTTCCCCCGGCGGTGGTCGGTGCTTCTGCCGGGGCTGCCGTCGGGACCAGTGCCTGAGCCGGTCCGGCTGTCGGACGCGGGGCCGGCGTGTCCCGCGTGCGGTTCCGTACTCCGTCCGGGGCCGGTGCCCGTGTCCGTGCCGGGACGGTACCGGACCTGGCCGTCGTGGCCGCCGTCCTCCGGGCTGTTCCCCTGGCGGCGGTCGGTGCGTCCGGCGGCGCTGCTGCCGGGCCGGGAGGTCCGGGTGCCGGGCGTGGGGTCGGCGTAGCCCGTGTGCGGTTCCGTGCCCCGCGCGGTGGGGACGGCGGGCTGGGAGGGCGGGGAGCTGAGCGTGCGCGTGCAGTCGTCCCGGACGGCGTGCGGGTCACCGCCCGGGCCGGGCCGCGGGTTCCGGGGGCCGGGTGCTCGACCGGAGCCGACCGGGTCCCGGCCCGTGCGGGTTTGCGCGCTCCGCGCGGCGGGGGCGTCGTCCCCTCCGGTAGCTGTGCCGGTGCGGGGTTCGGTGCCCCGTCCGGGGACGGTGCGCGTGGCGGGACCGGACGTCCGGGCCTGGCCGTCGTGGCCGCCGTCCTCCGGGCCGTTCCCCTGGCGCCGGTCGGCGCCTCCGGCCGGATCACCGGTGGCGCGCTGAGCGCCGAGCCGGGACGCCGTGGTGCCGGTGCGGGCGCCCGGCCCGGGCGCCGGGGCGGCGGCTTCCGCGCGGCCCCCGGCCCGCCGGCCCTGGGTGCCGGAGGCGAGGCCGGACGGGCCGCCGCCGGTGCCGGGGTACGCCCGGGGGGTGCCCGCGTCGCCGTAGCGCGCGGCCCGGACGGTGCGTGTGGTCTCCGGGGAGAACACGTCCGACCCCGTCTCGGCAATCCCCCGGGCGCGCGGGACCCCGGTGTCCGGGGCCGGGGCGGCGGCCCGGGACCTGTCGTGGGACTGCCCGGCGGCGGAGCCACCCCGGTCGGCGCTGTGCCCGTCGTGCTGGGACGGGATGCCGCCCTCCCGGGGACCGCCGCTCCGCACCGGGGGCGTGGCGGCGGTGCCCTGTGCGGCGGCGGCGGACGGAGCGGCGCGGCCGGAGCCCCCGGTGCCGTACGTGGTCGGGGCGGACGGGGCGGCGGGCGCCGGATCCGGGTGGCCCGCCGCGGACCGTCCCGGCCCGGGGCGGTCCGGTCCGGTGGCCGGGGGACCCGGGACCGTACCGCCCGCGCCGGGTGCGGCCTGGGCCGGGTGCCGAGGGGAGTGCGGTCCGGGCCCGTCGGAGCGGGCCGGGGTGCCCGGCGGCACCACGCGCAGGGTGGATTCGCCGAGCCGGAGCTGGGCGCCCGGCGGAACTGGGGTGGCCGGGGCGGTGACGGGGCGGCCGTCGATCTGGGTGCCGTTGGTCGAGTCGAGGTCGGTGACCGTCACCGCGCCGTCGTCGCCGAGCGTGAGCGCGCAGTGCAGCCGCGACACATCCGGGTCGCGCAGCGCCACGTCCGCGCCGGAGGAGCGCCCGATCCGTACCTCGCCGCCGCGCAGCAGGTGCACCCCGCCCGCGTCCGGGCCGGCCACCACCAGCAGCCGGGCCGCCTCGGCGGGCGGACGCGGGGCGGCCAGCGGCTGGTGGAACGCCAGCACCGCCCCTTCCACCAGCGGTGGCTCGCCCAGCACCGCGTGCCGGGGGTCGAGCCGCAGGTCCTCGCAGTAGACGGCGGCGGGGGCGCCCGCGCCCGGGGTGACCGTGGCGGCCAGCGAGCCGAGAACGGCTTCCAGCGGGGTGTCGGCGGGGGCGGTGATCTGGACGTCCACGGCGCCACCGGCGGCGCCCCGCCCCAGAACGGTCAACCTGATCTGGATCGGCATCGGCCCTCCCGCTCGCCCGGCCCGGCCGGAGTGACTCCGGCCGGTCGTCTGCTCGTTCGCCCGAACGCACCCGTTCGATCGCATCGGATGCTGATGGTGAAAGCATCCTCGCACCCGACGCCGACAGCCGACCCCGCCAGCCGCAGTTAATGATCTTGATTGCCCGGATCTGACCAGATCTGATCGCTCGGTCCCCGCCACCACCGGGAACCATCGCCCCGCGCGGCGGCATCGTAACCTTCCGAACAGACGGCCGCCCCGGCGTCCCCGGCGGCGGCATTAGAGTGGAGAACTCGGTCTCGTCACCACTCGTCATCACCCACCACCAGCGAAGCATCAGGGAGCGCACGTGCGGCCGGTCGGCAGCAAATACTTGCTCGAAGAGCCCCTCGGCCGCGGCGCCACCGGGACCGTGTGGCGGGGCCGGCAGCGCGAGACCGCCGGGGACGAGGCGGCCGTCGCCGGGTCCCCGGGCGAGCTGGTCGCCATCAAGGTGCTCAAGGAGGAGCTGGCCCACGACCCCGACGTCGTGATGCGCTTCCTGCGCGAGCGCTCCGTCCTGCTCCGGCTCACCGACGACAACATCGTCCGCACCCGGGACCTCGTCGTCGAGGGCGAGCTGCTCGCCCTCGTCATGGACCTCGTCGACGGCCCCGACCTGCACCGCTACCTCCGCGACAACGGCCCCTTCAGCCCCATCGGCGCCGCGCTCGTCACCGCCCAGGTCGCCGACGCGCTGGCCGCCGCGCACGCCAAGGGCGTGGTGCACCGCGACCTCAAGCCCGCGAACGTCCTGATGGCCGGCGGCGGCCAGGACGGCGCCCCGCTGCGCCCCCTGCTCACCGACTTCGGCATCGCCCGGCTCGCCGACTCCCCGGGCGTCACCCGCGCCCACGAGTTCGTCGGCACCCCCTCCTACATCGCCCCCGAATCCGCCGAGGGCCGCCCGCAGACCTCGGCCGTGGACGTGTACGCGGCCGGCATCCTGCTGCACGAGCTGCTGACCGGCCGGCCCCCGTTCGCCGGGGAGAACACCCTCCAGGTGCTCCAGCGCCACCTCAGCGAGCAGCCGGCCCGCATCGAGGGCCTGCCCGAGCCGCTGTGGACGGTCATCGACCGCTGTCTGCGCAAGAACCCCGACGAGCGGCCCAGCGCCGTCAGCCTCGCCAAGGCGCTGCGCACGGTGGTGGCCGGCATCGGCGAGCACGCCACCCCCGAGCAGACGGACGCCGCGTACGGGGTGGCCGCGCTGCTGCTGCCCGACTCCGCGCCGGTGAAGGTCGCGGGCCCCGGTGGCCCCGACGCCCAGCCGACGCAGGCGCTGCCCGGCGGCTCCCACGACCCGAACGCCGCCACCAGCGTGCTGCCCGCCACCGGGGCGGGCCCGGGCGACGCGGCGGGCGGTGCCGCCGGTGCGGGCGGCGGGGGCGGTGGCCTGGACGGGACGCGGGTGATGCCCGCCCAGCCCGGCCCGGCCGAGCCGGCCGAGCCGCCGCCGTGGGCGGACCAGATGCGCGCCGCCCGGGACCGCAACGAGCAGACGCAGTACCACCAGCTCGACCCCGAGCAGGACCCGCTCCAGCGCGCCCCGCAGCGCCGGCCGCAGCGCCGCCAGCCCCCGCCGCCGCAGCAGCCCCCGCAGCGCCGCCCCCAGCGGCGCAGCACGGCCGCCGCCGGGCACTTCGGCTACGCGGACGAGCAGCGCTACCAGCAGCAGCCCCAGCCGCAGCAGTACCAGGCACCCCAGCCCCAGCGGTACCACGAGCCCCCGCCGCAGCGGTACCAGGAGCCGCCGCGCCGCCGTGAGCCGGAGCGCGAGCCGCGCGGCAGGTCGCGCAGCGCCAACCCCATGCGCATCCCGGGGCTCGGCTGCCTCAAGGGCTGCCTGTTCATGGTGGTGATCCTGGTCGTGATCGCGTTCCTGCTGTGGAACTTCACGCCGCTGCCGGAGTGGGTCGCCGAGGGGCAGAGCTTCTGGGAGGCCACCAAGGACTGGTTCAGCTCCGTCGGTGAGTGGCTGGGTCTGGTGGAGCAGGCGCAGGACGCCGTGGAGAACGTCCCCAACGGCTGACCGGCGTCGGCGACCTGGGGGATTTGTCGACTTGCCGGGACGGATTCCGGCCGCCGCTTGCCATCAAACCCGGGCAAGCCGGGCGGCCGGCGGGTCCCGTCGGCGGACGGCCGTCGTAGCCTCACGCCATGGCACGGAACATCGGCAGCCAGTACACGACCCACCGCGTCCTCGGACGCGGCAGTGCCGGAACGGTGTGGCTCGGTGAGGGGCCCGAGGGCCCCGTCGCCATCAAGCTGCTGCGCGAGGACCTCGCCGCCGACCCGGATCTGGCGGAACGCTTCGCCCACGAGCGGCACGCCCTGCTGGGCCTGGAGCACCCGCACATCGTCGGCGTCCGCGATCTGGTCATAGGGGGACCGGACGGCCAGGACCTGGCCCTGGTGATGGACCTGGTACGGGGCCCCGACCTGCGCACTCATCTGGAACGGGAACGGCGGCTCACCCCGCACGAGGCGGTCGCCATCGCCGCCCAGATCGCCTCCGGCCTGTCGGTGGCGCACGCGGCCGGGATCGTGCACCGCGACATCAAGCCAGAGAACATCCTGCTGGAACCGGCCGCGGACGGCTCGGGGCCGCCCACCGCGCTGCTGACGGACTTCGGCGTGGCCAAGCTCATCGACGAGCCCCGGCACGGCGGCAAGGGCGGCGTCGTCGGCACGCCCGACTACATCGCCCCCGAGATCGTCGAGGGCCTGCCGCCGCGCGCCGCCGTGGACATCTACGCGCTGGTGACGGTGCTGTACGAGGCGCTGGCCGGCTTCACGCCGTTCGGCGGCGGACACCCCGGGGCCGTCCTGCGCCGCCAGGTCACGGAGAAGGCGGCGCCGCTGCCCGGCCTGCCGGACGGGCTGTGGGACCTGATGCAGCAGTGCCTGGCCAAGGCGCCCGCCTCCCGGCTGCGGGCGGTGGAGCTGGCCTCCCGGCTGCGGGAACTGCTGCCGTCGCTGGAAGGGCTGCCGCCGCTGGACATCGGCGACCCGGACGGCCCGGACGAGCACCCGGCGCCGGTGGAGCCGCGCGGCGC
>NZ_JBHWJL010000264.1:0-7357 GCF_042731495.1 Streptomyces sp. NPDC059853 | reverse complement strand
CGTCCGGGCCGCCCGTGGCCCGTACCGCGTCCGCCGCGTCCGCCGCGTCCGCTGTGCCTGCTGTGTCTCCTGCGTCCGCCGTGTCTGCCGTGTCTGCCATGCGTCCAGTCTGCGCCTCACGGGCCGCCCGCGCGGGTGGTTTTCCTCCCGGCCGGGGCGTGCGGCGGTTGCGACGCCGCGTCCTGGCAAGGGTCTTGGCGCACACGGAGCACGTACCGGAGGAGTGAGAGAGATGGCCACCTACGAGACGGAACTGCACACCGGTGGTGGCGGCTGGCAGTCCGACGAGCCGCTGACCATCAGCATCGCCAACCGCGAGAGCGTGGTGCCGGAGAACGGGGCGCCGTCCACCGGTACCACCGTGACGTGGAGCGGCGATCAGGGGAACGGCTCGGTGACGTTCTTCGACGGCGGAACCCGGTTCGAGGGCACGGCCCAGTTCCCGGGTGAGGGGCCGGTCGGCTACCGGGGTCAGCTGGTGGAGTGACCCGGGGCCGTCGGCGGAGACGGCAGCGCGCGGGCCCCGGGGCGGGACAACCCCGGCCCCCTTCAGGCAGCCCCCGCCGCCGCGGCGGCGTGGGCGGCGTGGGCGCGGGCGGCGCGGATCTCCTCGTCGTGGCGCACGGCCCAGTCCGCCAGGGCCGACGGCGGCTCCAGCAGGGTGCGGCCCAGCGGGGTCAGGCTGTACTCGACGCTCGGCGGCACGGTCGGGAACACCTCGCGGTGGACGAGGCCGTCGGTCTCCAGGGTGCGCAGGGTGCGGGTGAGCATGCGCTGGCTGATGCCCTCGATCGAACGGTGCAGCGCGTTGAAGCGGTAGGGGCGGGCGCCGAGCAGGATCACCAGCAGCATGCTCCATTTGTCGCCGACCCGCCGGAAGGTGTCGCTCGCCGGGCAGGCGGCGAGTTCGCCGGCCGGGACGGGCTGCGGCAGGGGGTGGGCGAGGACCGAGGGAACACCGGTGTGCGTACCGGACATCGAACTGCCTTCTTTCGGTCTGCGGGGCGCCGGTCGACGATGGTCGAGCCGATACCGGACACCCGGAGGAATCCATGCCCAGCCGATCACCGAAGACCGTGCTCATCAGCGGAGGCACCGATGGTATGGGCCGGGCGACGGCGCTGGAGCGGCTGGCGCGGGGGGACCGGGTCACGGTGGTGGGCAGCAGCGAGGCCAAGGGGCAAGCCCTGCTGGCGGAGGCGGGGCACGACGAGCGGCTGCGGTTCCTGCGGGCCGATCTGTCGTCGGTCGCGGAGACCGAGCGGGTGGCCGCCCGGGTGGGCGAGGAGTACGGGTCGCTGGACGCGCTGGCGCTGTTCGCGAACCGGGTCCTTCCGAGGCGCCGGGAGACGGCGGACGGCCTGGAGGCGACGTTCGCGCTGTACTACCTCAGCCGCTACCTGCTCGGGCACCGGCTGCGTCCGCTGCTGGAGGAGGCTCCGGCGCCGGTGATCATCAATGTGGCGGGGGTGGGGAACACCTCCGGGCGGATCCACTGGGACGATCCGCAGCTGACGCGGCGTTACGGGCAGGTGCGGGCCCAGTTGCAGGCGGGGCGGGCGAACGACCTGCTAGGGGTGGCGTTCGCGGAGCTGACGGGGAGCCGGGTGCGGTACGTCCTGTATCACCCGGGGTTCACGCGCGGCGGGATCGACGGGCACCCGAACCCGGTGGTGCGCGGGGCCCTGGGGGTGCTGGCCCGGTTCTTCGCCCGGCCGGTGGCCGACGCCGTGCGGCCGGTCGTGGAGTGGATCGACCGGCCGCCGGCACCGGCGCTGTCCGCGATCGACCGGGGCAAGCCGCTCCCCCGGTCCCTGAAGACGCTCGATCCGGGCGCCGCCGCCCGGCTGGCCGCGTACACGGAGGAGGTGCTGGGCGGCCTGGCGGCGGGGCGGCCGTGAACGGGGGCCGGCGGGCGGGGCACCGTCATCCGGCGCGGAAGTAGTGGCCTTCGTCCAGGTCGGCGAGGAGCCCGGGGCGGGTGGGCCGCCACTCCATGAGTTCGCGGGTCAGGGCGCTGGAGGCGGGCTGGTCGACGGAGACGACGCCGCCGAGCCAGCCGAAGTGCCCGGCGGCGTCGGCGGGGTCCACGGAGACGACGGGGACATCGAGGTGACGGCCGATGACCTCGGCCACCTCACGCAGGGGGACGCCTTCCTCGGCGACGGCGTGCAGGGTGGCACCGGCCGGGGCCTGCTCCACGGCGAGCCGGAAGAGGTGCGCCGTGTCGAGACGGTGGATGGCGGGCCAGCGGAAGGCGCCGTCGCCGACGTAGCCGGCCATGCCCTTGTCGCGGGCGATGCCGACGAGGCCCGCGACGAAGCCGGTGTCGCCCTCGCCGTGGTTGGTCCTGGGCAGCCGCATGACGCAGGAGCGGACGCCGCGCGAGGCGAGGGAGAGGACCCACTCGGCGGTGGCGGCCCGGGCCTGGGGGCCCTCGTCGAGGTCGGCGGCGTCCGCCTCGACATCGTGGCCGTCGCGTTCGGTGGCGGGGCGGCCCGCTTCGACCGGCGTGCCCGCGGTGAGGACGAACGGCCGTCCGGTGCCCTCCAGCGCGCTGCCGATGGCCTCGGCGGCCAGCCGGTCGGCGGCCGCGGCGGCCTCGAAGTTGCCGGTGAAGGCGATGTCGTGTTTGAAGGCGAGGTGGACGACGCCGTCGGAGGCGGCGGCCGTCTCGCGCAGCGTGTCGAGGTCGTCGAGGGTGCCGCGCACCACCTCGGCGCCGGCCGAGGTCAGGGCGGTGGCGGAGGCGTCGGAGCGGGCGAGGCCGACCACGTCGTGGCCGGCGCGGAGCAGTTCGGGGACGAGGGCCGAGCCGATCCAGCCGGAGCCACCGGTGACAAAGACGCGCATGTGCCGCTCTCCTGATAGTTTGTCGGGTTTATCGGGTTTGCCCACCGACAGTAACGCAGCGTCCGGTGCCGTCCGGGACCGCGTGTACCCTCGTCCCCGTGTCGAACGATCGATTCGCGGGGGATCCCCGCAGCAATCTGGAGCGGATGCTGGCGGGCGATCTCTACATCGCCGACGACCCGGAGATCGGCCGCCGCCATCAGCGGGCCGTGCGGCTCGCCCACCGGTATCAGAGCGCCTACGTCGAGGACGCGGACAGCGCCCGGCCGATCCTCGCGGAGCTGATCGGTTCGCTCGGCGAGGAGGCGCACGTCGTGCCGCCGCTGTTCGTCGACTACGGCAGCAACATCACGCTGGGGGCGCGGACCTTCGTCAACTTCAACCTCACGGCGCTGGACGTGGCGGCGGTCAGTATCGGCGCGGACTGCCAGATCGGGCCGAACGTCCAGCTGCTCACCCCGACGCATCCGCTGGAGCCCGAGCCGCGGCGCGAGAAGCTGGAGGCGGCCCGGCCGATCACCATCGGGGACAACGTGTGGCTGGGCGGCGGCGCGATCGTGCTGCCCGGGGTGAGCATCGGCGACAACTCGGTGATCGGGGCGGGCGCGGTGGTGACCCGGGACGTACCGGCCAATGTCGTGGCGGTCGGGAATCCGGCCCGGGTCGTGCGGGAGTTGTGAGCCGCCGCCATGGCCACCGGGCACACCGATCCGCAGCGGCGTGACCGCATCATCGAGGCGACGCTCGATCTGATCGCCGAGGAGGGCATCGCCCGGGTCTCGCACCGGCGGATCGCGGCGCGGGCCGGGGTGCCGCTGGGGTCGATGACGTACCACTTCGACGGCATGGACCAGTTGCTGCGGGAGGCGTTCGGGCGGTTCACGGATCGGATGGTGGCGATGTTCGACGCGCATCTGTCCCGGCCGGCCGACCGCGCCCAGGCGCGGGCGGCGGTGGCCGATCTGGTGCACGCGATGTCGGACGGCCCGCCGCGCGATCTCGTCCTCACCCAGGAGCTGTACACGCTGGCCACCCGCCGCCCCGAGTACCGGGTGCTGACCCATGAGTGGATGCGGCGCAGCCGGGTGCACCTGGAGAAGCACTTCGACCCGGACACCGCCCGGCAGCTGGACGCGCTGATCGAGGGGCTGACGCTGCACCGGGCGCTGGCCCGGGAGCCGCACGGGCGGGCGCTGACCGAGGAGGCCATCGCGCGGATCACCGCGACCGGCCGGATCACCGCGCGCGGGCGGCCGCTCCCAGTGTGAGGCCGTCCGGGCGCAGGACGACGGCGCGCGGAAAGGTGCGCCCCAGGAGGGCGAGGACGGCGAGGCCGTCGAGGCCCGCGGTGTCCACGGTGCCGCCGGTGTCCCCGGGCTGGACGAGGTGGGGTGCGCGCAGGACGTCCCAGGCGTCGGCGGGACGGGGGGCCGTCGCGGCGGGGCCGTGGGGGCGGCGGTGGGCGAAGCGGTGGCCGCGCAGGGCCTGGCCGAGGTCGGCGTGCGCGGTGGTGCCGTCGTGGGTCACCTCGATGCGGGCGGTGCGCGCGCCGTCGTGCACCGGTCCCGCCGTGATGCGGCCGGTGAGGGTACGGGGCGCGGGGGCGGGCAGCGGCAGCCGGTCGAGGGGGGTGCGGGGCGCGGCGTCGTAGTCGGCCGGGTCGGGGAGGTAGGTCGCGGTGTGCCGGACGGCGGGGTCGGGCCGCCAGGTGAGCAGATAGCGGGGCGCGGTGGCGGGCGCGGTGTCGAGGACGGCGGGCAGGACGGTGCCGCCGTCGTGGTCGAAGCCGTAACCGGCCGGCCCTCCGGTACCGGTGAGGGTGCGGCGGGCGTGGGCGACGATGCCGGAGTGCCGGATCTGCCGGACGAGGAGTTCGGTGAGGAAGCGGTCGCGGCCGTCCTCGGTGTGCCGCAGGCCGGTGGGGCCGATCCTGACCGGTACGTCCTGCCAGTTGGTGAAGGGCAGCAGGGCGTCGCGGAGCAGGACCGTCTGGTGCAGCCACTCGTTGTAGAGCTGCATGGTGACGGGTCCGCCGCGGCGGCGCAGCAGCAGGTCGGCGGCGGCCGGGGTGAGCAGATGGCCGTAGCAGTGGCTGCGGACGACGAGCGGTCCCGCGGGCAGCGGGACCGGGTCGGTGAGCAGGCGGCGCAGGGCGGCGGTGGACCAGGCGGCGATCTCGCGGCCGATGGCCTGGGCCTGGGCGGCGAGTTCACGGGTGGCGCGGGGGCTGTCGGGTCCCGGGGTGAGCGGCAGGGAGGTTTCCCGGGTGCCGAGGGCGAGGGTGGCGTGGATCTGCTCGTCGAGGACGGGGAGGTCGTCGGGGCGCAGGGCGCCCGCGTCGATGACGCCCTGGAGGAGGGGTTCGGCGGCGGTGGCGAACTGCCGGGCGGTCAGGGTGCCGTGGTCGGGGAAGGTGTGCCAGCGGGAGCCGCCGAGGGGGGCGGGGGCGGGGACGGGGGCGAGGGGCATGGGTTCTCCGGTCTTCTCATGATCTGGATCGTGCGTTACAGATTGCGGGCAGCGAAAGATCAGTCGAGGGCGCCCAGGGCGACCTCCACGAGGGGTTCGAGGGCGCGCACGTCCGGGGTGACCTTGGCGGCGACGAGCAGGCCGTTGAGGAAGGTGACCAGGAAGCCGGCCAGGGTGTACGGGTCGTGCCGGGGGGCGATCTCGCCGCGCTCGGCCGCCGTGCGCAGCAGGTCGGTGAGCGCGTCGCGGCCGGCGTCCTGCATGTCCCGCACCGTGCGGGCGGTCGCCGGGTCGTGCGGCAGGCGCTCGCAGGCGGCGTTGACCGCCAGGCAGCCGCGCCCGCCGTCCCCGGTGGCGATCCGCGCCCGCTCCAGCAGCAGGGTGCGGATCGCGGCGCGGGCGCCGTCGCCCGCCTCCAGGTCGCGCAGCGCGGCGGCGGCGAGGGTGGCGCGGTAGTGGTCGAGCGCGGCGCGGTAGAGGCCGTCCTTGTCGCCGAACGCGGCGTACAGGGAGCCCTGTCCGATGCCCAGGTGCCGGGTCAGGTCGCGTACCGAGGTGGCCTCGTAGCCGCGCGTCCAGAACAGTTCCATCGCGCGGCTCACCGCCGCCTCGGTGTCGAATTCCCGGGTCCGTGCCATGCGGCCGACCCTAACGTATCTGGATCGTACGTTCAAGAAAGCTCGGTGAGGGCGGCGGCGAAGAAGTCCAGCGAACGGTCCACCTCCGCCAGCGACGGGGTGCGGTTCAGATGCCCGTGCGGCATGCCCGCCGCCTGATACGTGCGGACCGGGACGCCGCTCTCGGTGAGCTGGCGGGCCAGCAGCTCACCGGAGGGGCGCAGATCGTCCAGTTCGCTCAGCAGGACAGCGGCGGGCGGCAGCCCGGAGAGGTCCGCGGCGCCCGGCAGCGCGGCGGGCGGCAGGGCGGTCAGCCCGCCGGTGTAGGTGCGCACCATGTCCTCGATGGCGGCGGTGGTGAAGCGCAGCACGGCGGGCAGGTCCCGCATCTGCGCGGCCGTCGCGTCGTCCAGGGCGGGAACCGGGAAGTGCGCGAAGGGGTACGCGAGCAGCAGCGCGGCGGGCGGTACGGGTGCGAGGGCTCCGCCGGTGCCGGTGGCACCGGGGGCGGCCAGGCCCCCCGGGGTCGCCTCGCCCGCCTCGTCGCGGACGCGCAGGGCGGTGGAGAGCGCGAGGGCCGCGCCCGCGCTGGCGCCGCCGAGGGCGGCCGGGCCCCGGTGGCCGGGCCGGTCGGCACCGCCGGTCAGCCACCGCCAGGCGGCCACCGCGTCGTCCACCGGCACGGGGAACCGCACCCCGCCCCCGGCCAGCCGGTAACCCACGGAGACCACCAGCGCCCCGGCCCGCGCGGCGAGTTCGGCGGCGACCAGATGCGCCTCGGGCATGTCCAGGTCACCGGCGGCGAACCCGCCGCCGTGCAGCCACAGCAGCGCCCGCTCCGGGGTCCCTCCGTGCGGCCGGTACACCCGTACCGGGACCTGACCGTGCGGCCCCGGCACGCAGCGGTCCTCGACGGACAGCGCGGGCGGGGACCAGGGGGCCGGGTCGCGGAAGAACTCCTCGAAGCGCCGCTCCACCGCCGGATCGGGCTGCTCCGCCCGGGCGAGACCGTCGATGAGGTGCAGTTTGCCGGCGAGGAAGGGGTCGAGAGGCATGTCGCTCCGTGAAGTCCCGTCGGGTGCGCGGCGGGATGGCCGCGCTCCAGGGTCACACGGCGGAACGGCCCGGCCGCCGCCGGTCCGCCGTACCCGTCCGGCCCGCCGCCCCCCACCGTCGCGCCCCCACCGTCGCGCCGCCGCCGACCGGCCTCGGTGGTCGGCCGTTCCGCACGGCGTCCGGCAGCGGCGCCGACCGCTCAGCCGCGTACCGCGCCGGCCCGTTCCCCCTCCCCCTCCCCGGCTCGTCCCGCCCGGCCCGCGCGGCGGCGGGCGAGCGCGCCGAGCACGATGTCAACAGCCAGGAACGCCACCAGCGACAGGCCCAGCAGCGGAACGAACCACCCCGCCAGCGCGACCACC
>NZ_JBHWJL010000263.1:3691-7394 GCF_042731495.1 Streptomyces sp. NPDC059853 | reverse complement strand
GCATCACCCTGACCGCCTGCCGGACCGGCAACGAGCTGATCCTCGACGGCGACCCCGCCCAGCACATCCTCGCGCTCTCGGAGGAGACCGCCGCCACCAACGTCCGCGCCGCCCGCGCGGGCGGCCTCGACCTCGGCGCCGAGGAACTGTTCGACCTCGGCCCCATCAGGGAGGTCTACGAAGAGGACCCCGCCCTGGCCCTGAACGCCTGACCCCCGCTGTCACCCGCTCCCCTCGAAGGAGACGCTCCATGCCCCACCCGGCACCGTACGACCTGCTTCTCACGGGCGGAACCGTCGTCTCGCACGACGGCCGCCACCGACACGACATCGCCGTCCGGGACGGCCGGATAGCCGCCGTGGGCGAGGGCCTGGCGGCCCGGGCAGCCGGAGACGTCCGCGTGGTCGACGCCGCCGGGCTGCTCGTACTGCCCGGCCTGGTGGACGTCCACGTCCACTTCCGCGAGCCCGGCATGACCGAGAAGGAGGACTTCGCCAGCGGTACCCGAGCCGCCGCGGCCGGCGGCGTCACCACGGTCGTGGACATGCCCAACACCGTTCCCCCGGTGGCGACCGCGGAGGAGTTCCGGCGCAAGCTGAACCTGGTGGCGCCGAAGGCACATGTCGACTTCGGGCTCTACGGCATGCTCGGCCAGGACAACGCCGAGGAGATGACCGCCATGGCCGAACTGGGCGCCATGGGCTTCAAACTCTTCATGGGACAGACCACCGGCGACAACCGGTGCCCCGACGACGCGGCGATCTTCCGCGGCCTGGAGGCCGCCGCGGCGGCCGGACTCGTGGTCGGCGCGCACGCGGAGAACGACCACCTGCTCCGCATGTTCATCGACCGGCTGCGGGCCTCCGGCCGTACCGATCCCCGGGCGCACCTGGCCAGCCGGCCGGCCTTCGTCGAGGTGGAAGCCGTGACCCGGATCGTCACCATGGCCACCGAGGCCTGCACCAAGCTCCACATCCACCACCTGTCCACCGGCGCCGGACTGCGCCGCGTGCGCGACCTGCGCGCCGACGGCCACCGGGTCAGCGTGGAAGCCCTCGTCGCCCACCTGCTGTTCGACGACAGCGCCTACGACACCCACGGAAACCTCATCAAACTCAACCCGCCGATCCGGCCGGCCGAGAACGTCGCCGAGCTGTGGGCCGGAATCGCCCGCGGCGACGTGGACATCATCGCCACCGACCATGCCCCCCACACCCCCGCCGAACAAGCCGAAGACGACGTCTGGTGCGCGCACGGCGGCTTCATCGGGGTCGAGACGATGCTGCCGCTGCTGCTCACCGCCGCCGCACAGGGCCGCCTGTCCGTCGAAGACATCGTCAGGCTGTGCTCCTACACCCCCGCCCGGCGCTGGTCGATGCCCGGCAAGGGACAGCTGGCCCCCGGCTTCGACGCCGACTTCGTGCTCGTGGACCCCGACGCCACCGGGGTGGTGGACCCCGCCACGCTGCACTCCCGGCACAACGTCACTCCGTACGAGGGCCGGCCGCTGACCGGTGCGGTGATCGCCACCTACCTGCGCGGAGAATCGGTGTACGACAAGAGCGGGATCGTCGGCGCACCGCGTGGCCGCCACGTGCGCCCGGCCCCGGCAGGCAAGAGGTGAGGAGCCACGTGACCACGGCAGCACACAGCACGCGGGTGGACAGCATGGACGAGGCGGTGAGCCGCTGCCTGGCCGAGGCCGGGCTGCGGGCGGAACCGCCGCCGGGCCCCCAGGGGCGGCCACCAGTCGTCCTCGCCGCCATCGGCACCACCGCGCGGCGCGCCCTGGACGGCCGGCTGCTCCGGGAGGCCCTCGACGCGGAGCACCTCACGTGCGGACACCACCTCCCGTTCGAGGACCCCGCGGCGCTGCTCGCCCACCCGGCCTGGCGGCTCGCCCTCGTCCTGAGCCCGTGGAAGAAGGCCGTCGCCTCCCGCGTGGGCGGTCTCACGCCCTCGGCCACCGCGACCGGCGTCGTCGACACGATCCTCCGGAACGGCGACGGAGGACTGCTCGGCGTCAACACCAACTCCTGGGCGGCGCAAGCCGCGATGGAGATCCTGATGGGCGGAGCGACCCCGGCCGGCGTGCTGGTGCTCGGCTCGGGAGGCTCGGCCGGCTCGGTGGCCCTGGCGGCCCGCCGTGCCTGGCCGGACGTCCCGCTCCTCGGCAGCGCGCGCAACGCCGCGGCGCTGGCGGCCTGGGGCGCGGACTTCGGCGCCCTGACCGCCGCCCCGGACGCGCTGCCCGAGGTGCCCTTCGCCACCACCGGGCCCTCGCTGATCGTGAACACCACGACCTGGGGGGAGACGGACGTCTCGGAAGAGCAGCCCTTCGCCTTCCCCCTGCCGCGGCTGCTGACCCCCGGCAGCAGGTTCTTCGACCTGAACAACCGGGTCTCGGCGCTGCAGCACGCCGCCCTCCAGGCCGGGATGAGCGTGATGTCCGGCACGTTCATGCAGCGGGTCACCAACCGGTGCCGTGCCGCCCTGCTCACGGCCAGGGCCTCATGACGACCACCACACGGGAGCGCGTGTACCGCTTCCTGCGGCAGCAGATCACCACCGGCGAGTACGCGGGAGGCATCCGCCTGGTCGAGGAGCAGATCGCGGAGGAACTGGGCGTCAGCCGCACCCCGGTGCGCGAGGCGCTGCAACGGCTGACCAGCGAGGGGCTGGTCCTGCGGATCCGGCGCGGCCAGCTCGTCGTCGTCAGCGTCGACGCCGAGGCACGGGCCGAACTCCACCTGCTGCGCGTCGCCTTCGACGAAGTGGCGGCCCGCAGCCTCGCCGCCAAGGCGGCGCGGGTGGACTGGGCGCCGCTCTACGCCCTGCTGGACCCCCTGGAGGAGGCCCTGCGGAAGCACGGCATCAGCAGCCCCCAGTTCTCCATGGCCCACCTCGATCTGCACATGGCGATCAACCGGGCGGCCTTCTCCGAGACCACCTCGGCGTTCCTGCAACGGCAGGCCTTCCTCTATCCGACGGACGACTACGTCCAGCAGCCGGGACACGAGCCGGTCTCCCAGCACCGGGCGCTGCTCGACGACCTCGCGAGCGGCGACCCGGAACGCGCCGTCACCGCCGTACGCGTCCACGCACTGCGCGGCCACGGAAACACCACGCTCACCGAATGACTCACCGACCACAGGAGCCCCGCATGCACGACACCGTCACCATGTTCGTCAACGGGCAGGCCATGAGCGGCGGCGAGCTCAACGACGCCCTCACCGGTGCCCGCTTCCTGGGCCCCGTCCGCACCGCGCCGCGCTACCGCTTCTACTCCTTCCACGACCGCTTCCCCGGCCTTCTGCCGACCCGGGAAGGCGGGTGGCCCGTCCCGGGCGAGATCTACGAGATCACCTACCGCGACCTGCGCGAGAAGCTGCTGCCCCGGGAACCGGCGGAGCTGGAACTCTCCGCCATCCAGCTGGAGGACGGCCGCGGCTCGCTCAGCATGGTCTGCCGTCGGCCCCCGGTCACCGGACCCGGAATCCACGAGATCACCGCTCCCGGCGGCTGGCGTGCCCACCTCGCGTCGTCCGCCCCGCGAGTGGCCTGAGCCCCGAGGCCCTGGCGGACAGCGACGGCGCCGAGCCGGCGGTGACCCTTGGGGAGTAGCGGCAGGCCAGGGGGGGAGGGCCGGGCCGGGGGGGGGGGGGGGACCCCCCGCCGGGGGGGGGGGGGGGGGGTGGGCCGG
>NZ_JBHWJL010000263.1:0-3681 GCF_042731495.1 Streptomyces sp. NPDC059853 | reverse complement strand
GGCAGGCCAGGAGCGGCGCTCCTGGCCTGCTGGGGGGCTCGAACCCACGGCCGGTGGCTGAGGGATCCGTTGCCCGGACCTTCGGCAGGTGACCTGGCCCCAGGTACGGTCGCGGTTGGCCTTGCGGAGGTTGGCGGACACCAACAAGGACAATCTCTACCACCTGGGCGGCAGCCGTAGCCGGCGGATGGCAGAAACGGGAGAAATGATGACAGCGGGGACGGCCGGCGAGGACGGGGCCGCGGTCACATCCGTCGGAAAGCTCCTCGCGGGCGGTGTTCACGCCTTCGTGAGGACGAAGAACAGGAAGCACAGGAACCTGCCCGACTCCTTCTGCTCGAAGATTTCGGGGAACCGTTCGCGGGTACCGGGTCCCGGGGCCGGTTCACTCAGGACGTCGATCCGGAAGCCGGCCGCGGTGAACGCGTCGGTGATCGCGTGCAGCGGCCGGTCCCAGAAGGTCATCAGGTGCTTGGTGCCGCCGAGTTCCCACCACTGGGAGGTGGGGCGGATGGCGAAGTAGTCGGTTCCGGGCGGTGCCGTCATGTGCTGGACGAAGGGGTGGTGGACGGACCCGATGAGGCGGCCGCCGGGCTTGAGGACGCGCCGCAGTTCGGCCAGCGCCGTCGTCCAGTCCTCCAGGTAGTGCAGGACCAGGGAAGCGACGACGTCGTCGAACGCGGCGTCGGCGAAGGGCAGCGGGCCGCCCAGGTCGGCGCGTTCCAGCACTACACCGTCGCCGAGCCGCCGCCGGGCCAGCGCCAGCATCCCGGCGCTGGAGTCGAACCCGGCGACGACGGCGCCCCGCTCGCGCAGGTCCTCGGCCACCGGGCCGGCGCCGCAGCCGGCGTCCAGGATCCGGCGGCCCGTCACGTCGCCGGCCAGGTCCACGATCGCGGGGCGCGCGTAGTGGGCGTTGAGCAGGCTGGTCTCGTTGTGGGCCGTGTACGCCTCGGCGAAAGCGTCGTAGTCGTTCTCCCTCTCCCCGGGCCCCGGGGGAGCCTCGACGGGACCGACCACCATCCGCCGGTGCGCGGGGAGATCCGCCTGAGCTGCGGGGCTGTCGGCAGCGGCGGTCCCGCCGGTCGGTCCGGGATGGTTCGGCATGGTTGACCTCTTCTGTTCGGGCCACGGTGGGCATGGCGGGAGATCCGCGGATCCCCGGGCTGCGAAGGGCACAGCGAAACACTGGACGAGTGATTGAGCTTTGTCAATCACTCGCGGTCCGGCCCTTCCTGGGCTGCGCGCCCTTCAGTACGCTGCTGGTCATGACCGAACGCCGGCCGGCGACCGACGCGGAGGCGAAGGCACTCGCCTCCTCCCTCCGCCTGCGCATCCTGCGCATCTGCGTGCGGAAGCCGCACACGAACAAGGAGATCGCGGCGATCCTCGGCCGGGACCCGGCCAGCGTGCTGCACCACACCAGAACGCTGGTCCGCACCGGATTCCTGGAGGCACAGGAAGAACGGCGCGGCGCGCGCGGCGCACGAGAGATTCCGTACCTGACGACGTACAAGAGCTGGCACCTCGAAACACCCGCGCTCGACCGGTCGATGCTCGACGCGTTCCTGGAGGAACTCGCCCTCGTCCCCGAGGCCGAGACCGAGGGCGTCAGGATGGCGCTGCGCCTGCCACCGCCGCAGATGGACGAGTTCCGCACCCGGCTCAAGGATCTCCTGGACGAGTTCGCCGCCCGCCCGGACGACCCGGCCGCGCCCGCCTGGTCCCTCTTCATGGTGCTGCATTCCGACCCGAACCGGCCCTGACGACGGCGTCCGGCAGCGGCCCCCGCCCAGGACCGGCGCAACGAGCCGACCCTCCGGTGGCCACCGGATCCACCGGCCGGAGCGAGCGCGGCTCCCTCCGCGAAAAGATCCTCGAAGACCAGGGCGCGCTGCGGCGAGGGGGCCCAGCGGGCAGAGACGATCAGCGCGCAGCGCGGCTTCTCCGGGCCGGCCGGCCACACCCCCGGCGTGCAGGGAGCGGAGCCCCCGCATGGCAGTGCGACCTGCGCGGCCTCACGTCCGGGATGTCAGTACGTCGACCTCGCAGCCCGGTGCGAACGGGTCGAATCCGTGCTCGATCAGCCGGCGAATCCCCAGCAGGCTTCGCAGTGACCACCATGCGCGGATCACGTCGAGGTCGACCTCGGTGCCGTAACCGGCGATGACGTCGTCCAGATGATCGGGGTGTCCGAGCGTCAGGGTGGCGAGGTCGGACAGGGCATCGCCCGGTCCAGGATGGCAACGGCGCCTCGTGCAGCTTCCGGACGGCGGCGCCCGCCGCCGACCACGCCGCCGGGGACGCGGTCGAGGGCTCACCGAGACGGCCGAGCACCGTTCCGGGGACGGCGGCGATCGCGAGCACGGGCGGCTTGCGCCACAGGACCTCCGGCGTCGGGACCGGTGCGCGGGACATCGCCTCGACCTCGGCATCGATACGCGCCTGATCGGCGTCCACTTTCGGGAACACGTCGCCGACCCGGAGCGTCGCCCGCTCGGCATGGGCAACGACGACTTCGACCTCATCCATGGGTGACCAGTGCCCCGGAAGTGGCCGGCCGAGACGCCGGGGACTCGGCGAGGAATGCATGGGTCGCCGGGCCGGCGGGCGATCGGAAGGGTGGACGTCTCCTTTCCGCGGGCAGGGCGGTCCGGTGGGTCCCGGGCGCTTGTCCGGCGCGAGTTCGGCCACGTTCAATTCGCGCTCTCCGATGTAGGTATGGGTGATATCTGCCGTAAGCTCTCTTTTGGTTCCGGCGCACTGCTCAACGCACCGAAATGCAGGCGCCTGTTGTTCCCCGATACCATGACGAGGGTGCTGCCCGGCGGGTGCGAGGTGCCGCCTGAGCAACATGCGCTTCGGTATCCTCCCGGGCAGGTCATCGGAGGTCATTTACCCGGAAAGTGCTGGTCAGTTGACCTCTTGGGTTCGTGGTACCGTCCTCGTTCGGAGGGACAGTGCAACCTGAAAGGGAAATCGTGAACACGGAGAAGATCGCCGCTCGCCGCCTCTCGCTGGAAGAGACGACGGAGCTCGGCGTGAATGACAGGATCTTCGTTTCCGCCGACACGGCAGAGCTCAAGCTTCCCGGCTGCTACGTCCCCGCTTTTCTGACCAAGTCCGGTGAGGAATTCGAGGGCGGCTCGGTCACGGCGCGCACCATATTCCAGGAAGAGGTCTCCTGCCTTCCCGACGACGAGGACGACGCCGGAATCTACGTGGCCGACGAGAACGGCTCGGCGACCATCGAGGTTCTCCAGTCCGCCGGTGTCGTGCTGGATCTGGCACTTTTCGTCCCCGGCGGGGACAAGGGGGCCCTCACGGCCCTTTACGCGGCGGCCCGGCAGGCGTTCGGCGCCGACGTCGTGCAGATCTGGCGCCAGGGCCTCAAGGAGGTTCCCGACGTGAAGGTCGACATCTTCGAGGAGCAGATTCCCCGCGGGCGGAAGGGGAGCGACAGCCCCAAGCGTGACCGTCGCGCGATCGACACCTACCCCACTCGTGCGGACTTCATCGAGTTCTCCGCGGGGTGGAAGCCGGTCATCGAGACGCACAAGCCGGTTGTGGACGACACCCCCACCATCTGAGGCGGCGTCACCCCGGCCCCGGCCCGAGGGCGCAGCCGGATGACATCCGCTTCGCGCTCGGGCGAGGCCGGGGAGCACGAGGGACCGACGG
>NZ_JBHWJL010000262.1:0-7433 GCF_042731495.1 Streptomyces sp. NPDC059853 | reverse complement strand
ATCTGGTGCTGCTCGCCTCCGCCGCCGCGCCCCTGCCGCCGGAGGGGCTCGCCCGCCGGCTGGCCGCCGACCCGTTCCCGGCCCGGCTGGTGGCGGGCGGCGAGCTGAGCCGGCTGACCGGTGACGCCCGCCCGGTCCCGGAGGACGCGGCCCGCCCCTCGCCGTTGCCGCCCGCCGGGGCGTTCGGCGTCGGCTGAGCCGCGCGGGGGCGTGGGGGCAGCGCGGGGCGGCGGCACCGGCGGGTCCGGCCCGCCCCGGGAGCCGGGCCGGGCCGGACGGGCGTCAGTCGACGGCGTACGGCCGCAGGCTGCTCATCATCGCGTCGATCGTCTCCTGGGACGGCTCCTCGGGGAAGCCGGTGTCGGTCAGCAGGACCCAGGTGGCCAGATCGCCCTCGGCGTCGATGAAGGAGAAGGTGACGGCCTTGCCGCCCTCCGGCGCCTCGCACGGCTCGTGCCGGTTCTCGACCAGGTCGGTGACCGTGGCGGTCACGGTGTGCCCGGTGATGCCGTGGTCGCTGGTGAACGGCTCGGGCTCGGTGATCTCGAAGGTGCCCAGCTGCTCCTGGTCGTAGGCGGCCAGCACCCAGTTCATCGCCTCGTTGCGGGCGGCCTCCTCGGTGCCCGAGGCGCCCTGGCCCGCCTTGGTGCCGGCCGTCGACCGGGCGCTGGGATTCTCCGCCTCGGCGCACCAGCCGTACAGGTAGTTGCTGGGCGCGCTCATCGCCACCAGCAGGGCGCCGGGTTCGGCTCCCTCCCGGCGGTCGTTGTACCCGACGTAGGTGTCCTCGGAGCTGGTGTTCCACTCGGGCGGTACGTCGAACGCGCTGTGCTTGTCCGCGTTCGTCTGCACCCGCCAGTCGGGCGCCACCACCGGATCCGGCTTCTCGACCACGGCGCGGCGCGGGTCGTCGGGGGCCGGACGCGCGCCCACCGGGTTCTCCTCGCCGCCGCCCTCCGGCGAGCCGTCACCGCCGCGCAGCACCAGCGCCGTGGTGGCCGCCGCGGCGCCGACCACGGCCGCGGCCAGCACGATGGCGAGCACCGTCCTCGTCCGGCGACCGCGGCGGGGCGGTGGCGGGGTGACCGCGGTCGGCGCGTACCCCGGGCCCTGCCACGGGTACGGGTGTCCCCCCGTGCCCGGCGGGCCGCCCTGCGGCTGCTGTCCATCTGGCCTCATGACACAGGAGAATAGAGGGCTACCCCGACGCCAGCAGCAGGGTCCCGGTCATCGCGAGCCCGGCACCGGCCGCCTGGACCAGCCGCAGCCGTTCGCGCAGCACCCCGCGTGCGGCGGTCGCCGTGATCAGCGGGTCGAGGGAGGCGAGGACGGCGGCGACGGTCACCGGTCCGATCCAGGCCGCCAGCGCGTAGGTGGCGTTGCCCGCCACGTCCGCCACCCCGACGAAGGCGAGCGCCGGGAGCGCGGTCAGCAGGCCGCGCCGGCCGCCGTCCGGCAGCACCGGATCGCCGCGCCGCGCCGCCGCGTACAGGGCGGCGCCGCCCACCGCGACGCTGCACACCCGCTGGACGAAGAGTGCGAGCAGCAGCCCGAGCACGGTGGTGGAGGCGTGCACGATGAGCACCAGCACCGCGCCGAAACCGGCCGCGGAGACCAGTGCCAGGGCCACGGTGCGGCGCTGCACCCGCGCGCCGCGCAGGTGCGGGCCGCCGGCCAGCACCACGCCGAGCAGGGCGATGGCGATCCCGGTGTACTGCACGGGCTGCGGCCGCTCGCCCAGCAGCAGCGCCACCCCGATGGGGACGGTCACGGAGGTGGCGGCCAGCGGCGAGACGACCCCCATCGGCCCGTGGGCCAGCGCCCGGTAGAAGCACAGCATGGCGGCGGGCCCGATGACCCCGGCCGCCGCCGCGAACCACAGCCCCGGCCCCACCGCGCTCCAGGCGCCGGTGACGGCCACCACCACGCCGAGCACCAGCGCGGAGAGCCCTTGCGAGACCACGATGACGGTGAGCGGCGGGGTGCGGCGCGACAGCAGCCCGCCACCGAAGTCGGACAGCCCCCACAGCAGGCTGGTGACCAGGGCCAGGGCTACCATCGATGACCTCGCAGTACAGTGTGGTGAACGGAGGGGACCGGCGTACTGTAGCTCATTCTGTTGCACTGTGCGATGCAGAATAATTGACCCCGGTGCTCTCCCGGCCGTGGTCCGCCCCACCCGTTCCGCCCAGCCCGCCCCGTCCCACCGCCCCGTGGAGAGGCCGCCCGCCTGTGACCGACCTCGATCAGCTCACCCAGTCACTCGCCCGCAACCTGCGCCGGCTGCGCACCGAACGCGGCTTCACCCTGGACACGCTCGCCGCCCGCGCCGGCATCAGCCGGGGCATGCTCATCCAGATCGAACAGGCCAGGACCAACCCCAGCGTCGGCACCGTGGTGAAGGTCGGCGACGCGCTCGGGGTGAGCATCACCACACTCCTGGACTTCGACCGCGGCCCCGCCGTCCGGCTGGTGACCGGCGATCAGGCCGTCCGGCTGTGGTCCACCGAGGCCGGCAGCCACAGCACCCTGCTCGCCGGGACGGAGGCCCCCGGGCCGCTGGAGCTGTGGCGCTGGCGGCTGATGCCCGGCGAGGGCAGCGACTCGGACCCGCACCCGGTCGGCACCAGTGAACTCGTCCACGTCACCGCCGGAGAACTCACCCTCGTCCTGGACGGCGAGGACCACCGGGTGCCGGCCGGCGCCTCCGCCTCCTACGAATCCCATGTGCCGCACAGCTACCGCAACGACGGCCCGGAACCGGTGGACTTCATGATGGCCGTCTCGGTGCCCTCGGCCTGACCCCGAGGGGCGCCCCGGCTCCGGTGCCGCCTTGCTAGGGTGCCGCCATGCGCGCCCCCATCGGAGACTTCGACGACGCCCGCCCGGCCATCGAGTGCCCTGAGCTGCTGCCCGACCCGGTGCTCACCGCCCTGCGGTCCTGGACCGGCCCGGTCCCCGTCGAGCAGGTGCTGTTCGTGGACACCGACCCGGAGAAGGCCGACACCGCCGTGTTCGTGGCCACCTACGGCGCCGACCTGGAGCAGACCTCGGCCAACTGCGTGGTGGTCGCCGGGAAGCGGGGCGGCGAGACCACCCTGGCGGCGGCCGTGGTGCCGGCCACCGCCCGGCTTGACGTCAACGGCGCGGTGCGCCGGCAGCTGGGGGTGCGCAAGGCGTCGTTCGCGCCGATGGACACCGCCGTGGAGAGCAGCGGCATGGAGTACGGCGGCATCACCCCCATCGGGCTGCCGGCCGGCTGGCCGCTGCTGGTGGACGCGGCGGCGGCCGACCTGCCCTGGGCGCTGATCGGCAGCGGCAACCGCCGCGGCAAGATCATCCTGCCCGGCAAGGCGCTGGGCACCCTGCCGGGAGCGACGGTGGTCGAGGGCCTGGGCGTCCCGCGGTCCTGACCGGGGCTGCGCCTCATATCGCGAGATTCCGGGGGGATTCCCGGCCGCGGATAGTATCGGTCCATGGCCAGCCGCATCCCGACGACCCGATCCGAGCTTGTCTACGAGAAGGTCCGCGCGGAGATCCTGCACGGCACGCTCCCACCCGGCTCCCGCCTGCGTTTCGTCGAACTGGCGCACCGCTTCACCGTCAGTCAGTCGGTGGTCCGCGAGGCGCTCGTCCGTCTGGCCGAGCAGGGCCTGGCCGTGGCCCTGCCCCAGCAGGGCTTCCGCGTGCGCACCCTGAGTCTCGCCGACCTCCACGAGATCACCGAAGCCAGGGTCGAGATCGAGGGTGTGGTCCTGCGCCGTGCGATCGCGCAGGGCGACCTGGCCTGGGAATCCTCGGTGATCGCCGCGCACCACGTTCTCGCCAGGACCCCCAGGACCACGAAGGCCGGGAAGATCAACGAGTCCTGGGTCGACGCGCACGAGGCGTTCCACGCCGCGATCCTGCGGGGCTGCCGGAATGGAACGCTGCTGTCCGTCGCCACCTCGCTGCGGGAATCCGCTTCGCTCTACCGGTGGTGGTCCGGGGCGGCCACCCCGGACCCGGACCCGGACCGCGATGTCGCCCTGGAGCACCGCCAGCTCCTCGATGCCGTCGTCGCCCGCGACGAGGTGACCGCCAGCTGCCTGATCGCTCAGCACATCCAGCGCACCACCGACGCGCTGAGCGCAGCGGCCGTTCATCTCGAAGCACGCAGCTGATCCCCGGTCGTGGACCCGGCGCGCCCCGTGACGCGTTCCGTGTGACCGGCGCCGCGCCCGTCCCGGGGTGTGGCGGGCCACGACCGGTGCGTCGCCCTCTCCGGGCGGGAGCGTCGGGCCGGTGGCCGGGTGGGTCCGGGCCTCAGTTCGCTCCGGGGCGCCACGGATTGTTGCTGGTGTGGTCACCGCCGAGCCAGCGGGCCAGGTCGGCGTGTGCCGTGCGAAGCCGTTCGGCGTTGATGCGTTCCACGTCGGGGTGGTCAACGGTGAATTCGAGGTGGAGCCCGTTCGGGTCCACGGTGTAGAGCGAGACGCAGTAGCCGTGGTCGACGACGAACGTGCCGGGCTCCTTGTAGCCGGCCGCGGTGAGGCGTGCGCGGATGGCGTCCTGGGTCTCCTGCTCCACCTTCAGGGCGACGTGGCGCATCGGAGTGGGGTTGATCTCGGTGTGGAATTGCCGCTGGGCCTCGGGGTCGGCCAGCTGGAAGAACGCCAGGGCACTGCCGTCGCCCAGGCCGTAGAAGGTGTGGGAGAGGGCGTACTCGGTCCCGTTGATCGCCTCGATCTCGGTCCAGGTGGCGATCAGCGGCAGGCCGATCACCTCCTCGTAGAACTGCCGGTTGGCCTCTTGGTCGTCGACTGTCCAGCCGTAGTGGTGCAGGCGGAGCGGTAGCTGCGTGCTCATGGGGTGATCTCCGTGGGTTCGGATGGAAAGGGCTGCGCCGTGGCGCGTCGTGCTGGGCGGGGACACGGGGGCAGGGGAGTCCGCGCTGGTCCGGGCGCCGGTGGTGCGTGGTCGTCGGGAAACGTCGCTGATGGCCGTGGCACGGTCGGGGCGTCGGCCGTGCGGCCCGGACGACGCGGGCCGCGTGGGGTGGGAGGGACAACCGGCCGGGTTCGGCCGTCGGTTCGGCTGCCGGTGACCCCGGGAACCCCCATCCCCTGAGGTCTTCGACTCGGCCCAACCTAAGGATGGGCTCGCGAGAAGTCAATAAAGTCTCTAGATTTGCGCTGAATATCGTCTGCTGGTGCGGTCGTTGGTGCTTCCCAGGAGGCAGGGCGGTGTGTGGTGACCAGCGTGCTGAGGGCTGGGGTCGCCGCCTCGGCCGGTGCTCGTGGGCGGCGGCGGGGCCACCCCGGGCCGGCCTCGGCCCGCGCCAAACGATGCGGGGGGCGAGGGTGTGGGGTGCGGGGGTCGGCGGCGGGGTGCCCGGAGGAACCGTCGTTCAGCGACCCGGCCGCTCACGACGGCATCTCGTCACGGACCGACAGGATGACGCCCTGTCAGCCCTGCCGCAGCTGGTCGCGCAGCGCCCGCGCCACCCGGCCCATCAGGGCCTCCGCCTCCGGCTGCCGCCCCGCCGCCACCCGTGACTCGGTGAGCGCGGTCACCGCGAACACCTGCCCGTCCGCGTGCTCCACCACCCCCGATTCGTGCCGCAGATGCAGCAGCGTCCCGGTCTTGGACGACCACAGGGCCGCGTCCGAGCTGAAGTCGGGGGCCAGCCGCTGCCGCAGCAGATTGGCGCCCATCAGCTCCCGTATCCGGGCGGCGCTGCCCGGATCGATCGCCGAGGGCGTCCACAGCGCCTGGAGCAGATCGGTGAAGGCCCTGGCGGTCCCGGTGTTGGCCTGCGCGAGGTCGAGCTGCGGCACCGGATGGCCGGGGCCGCTGCCTGCCGCGGCGATCACCAGCTCCTGCGCCAGCCGCGCCTGCTGCGGGCCGAGCCGCTCCACCGGGGTGTCCTCCAGATCCCCCATCGGATGCCGCACCTTGATGCCCTCAAGACCCAGCTCGCCCAGGATCCGGGCCACTTCGGCGGGCGGGGTGAGGGCGAACAGCGCGTCGGCCGCCCTGCTGTCGCTGATCGACAGGCCCAGATACAGCAGGTCCTCGACCGCCATCCGGGCCGGGTGCCGGAACCGGCTCAGCCCGGTCGGCCCGGGCGCGGTCACCCGTCCCGGCGCCACCTCGATCTGCCGGGTGGCGTCCAGTTCGCCGCGTCTGACCCGTTCCAGGGTCGCGATGGCCAGCGGGATCTTCACCAGGGAGGCGATGGGCAGCTCCCGGTCGGGGTCGATGCCCAGTTCGTCCCCGGTGGCCAGGTCCCGGACCAGGAACGAGCCGCGCAGCCCGCCGTCCCGCAGCAGGTCACGCAGTTCGCGCAGCAGCCGTTCGTCGTTCATCCTCGGGCCTGCCGCGCGGTGCCGGCTCCCAGGCAGGACGCGATGGCGTCGCCCAGGAGGCCGCGGATCCGGTCGCCGTCGGCCCGCACCGTGGCGGCCACGTCATAGCCGCGCACCGGCGTGGTCTCGCCCAGCGGGCGCCAGAACAGCCCGAGTTCGGCGGCCTGGGCCGCCGAGCAGAGCAGCAGGTCCCGCGAGCCCAGCACCTCGGCGGTGGCCGCCGCAAGGGAGGGCGCGGACCGCAGCTGCGCCGGGCGCAGCCCGACCGCGTCGCGCAGCCGGCCGAGCGGGTCACGGACGTGCGGCACCTCGTCCTCCGGCTGGAGCCACACCCGGCGGGGCGGCTCGCGGTCGGTGCGCCCGGCCCGCAGCGTCTCCAGATGGATGCGCGCCCCGGAGGGTTCGGCGGTCTGGGCCAGGCCCAGCGGTACGGTCCACACCGCCTCGTCCGCGGGGACGGCGATCAGGGCCGCGCGTACCTCCTGGACCCGGACCCGCTCGGCGCGTTCGGCCGGTGGCAGCGGTGCGGGCTCCAGGGTCAGCTCGTGCCGGCGGGCGGCGGCGATCAGCCGGGCCAGCGCCCCGGGCGGGCAACTGTCCGGGACGGCCAGCCGGAAGGGGCGGCGCTTGGCGGTCTCCGCCTCGTGCTCCAGCAGATCGGCGAGCTGGACGAGCCGGCGGGCGTGCGGCAGCAGGTCCCGGCCGAAGGGGGTGAGCGTGGCCCGGCGGGCGGTGCGCTCCAGCAGCGGCTCGCCCAAGTGCTTCTCCAGCGCGGCGATCCGGCGGCTGGCGACGGACTGCGCCATCCGGGCGGCGGCCGCCCCCACCGTGAAGCTGCCGCGTTCGCTGACCTTGACGAAGGCGCGGCAGGCACCGACCAGATCCATGCGGCCGACCCTATGCCACTTCGGCATCGAACCACGCGTTCGGGTCTTGGACGGCATCGCACGGCGGCGGCAGGGTGAGGGCTCACGGGCGGGGAGAGGCCCTGTCCGGGGAGCGAAGGGGATGCCGGTGATGCGAGGACGCGGACACGGAAGCGGACGCGGACACGGGCGGGGGCGGCTGCCCGCGGCGCTGCTG
>NZ_JBHWJL010000261.1:0-7456 GCF_042731495.1 Streptomyces sp. NPDC059853 | reverse complement strand
CCACCACCTCGAACCACACCAGCGTCCCATCGGTCCCCAGATAGCCGACGCGCCCGCCGTCCGGGGTGACGAACGGGTACAGCCCGTACGCGGTCCCCCACGGCAACGGCTGCTGCCGGGAGTCACCGTCCGCGTCCCGGACGAACAGCGTGGCCCGGCCGCCGTTGGTCACGGTGACGATCACTCGCCCGTCCCGGCTCGCCGCCAGCTGCGTGTCCGCGCCCGTACCACCGGACACCAGCCACTGGGTCGTGCCGTAGCCGAGATATCCCTGGAGCAGCGCGTCCCGGGCCAGTTCGGTGGGCGCGCTCCGGTACGCGCCGACCGCGAGCATGAGGGACAGCGCCGGGTCGGTGTCCCGCAGATCGGCCGAGGCGACCGCCATCGTGCGGGACGCCGACTCGGCGGCCCGGGTCGCGCCGACGCGTGCCTCGTTGACGAACAGCGTGCCCAGCGCCGAGGCCAGGGCCAGGGCGAGCGCGATGCTGATCAGGCCCCACCGGCGGCGCCGCGCCTGCCGCCTCCGGTGGCGGCGGCCCCGGGCCAGGAAGTCGCGGTCGTGCGGGCTCAGATCGGCCGGCCGGTCCCGCTCCCAGCGTGCCGCGCGGTCCAGGGCGGTGACGCCCGGCAGCAGATCGGCGGGGCGCCCGGCCGCTTCCCAGCGCTCCCGGTCGGCGCGCAGTTCGTCGCGCCGGACGAGGAAGTCCCGGTCCTCCTGGATGCGTTGTCCGAGGCCCGGCCAGACACCGATCACCGCCTCGTGGGCCAGCTCCAGCCGTTCGCGCCCCACCACCAGCCGGGCGTCGATCAGCACGTCGGCCGCCGCGCGCTGGTGCGGATCCAGCTCGGCGCGGTCGATGCTCGCCCGGACCGGCCGGGTGGCGTCCGGCGGCAGCCTGACCAACGCCAGCAGCAGCCGCTCCAGGGCCTTTTCGACGTCGGCCCCCTTCGCACGGCATGCCGCCTGCGCCCGGCCCACCTGGTGAACCAGCGCACCCCGCACCCCGTGCACCTCCTCGTAGGTGCCGTGGCCGATCCAGGCGCCGTCCTTCTCCTCCCACAGCCGCTTCAGGGTGAACGCCAGCAGCGGCAGCCCGTCGCTCCCCTCGCCCATGTCCGCGCGGATGCGGGCGGCCAGGCCGTCCGCGTACCGGCCGCCCAGGGCGGCGAAGGGTGCGGAGATCGCGGCGTCCACTTGCCCGGCGGTCATGGCCGGCAGCAGATACAGCTCACCCGTCCAGGAGGCGGCCTTCTCCACCGCGTCCAGCCGGGCGGTGATGAGGACGCGCAGCTTCTCCGACCGTTCGGCCGCCTGGAGCAACGGCACCAGTGGGCCCGGGCCGGAGGTCAGCTGCTCCAGCTGATCGATGACGACGAGGAGGTTGCCCTCCCTCTTCTCGGCGCGCCGGGCGATGGCCTCCGGCGTCAGCTGCTCCACGGTGGTTCCGAGCGCTCCGGCGAGTTCCTCGGTCATGCGGTCGGCCGGACCGGCGTCGATCACCACCGCCTCGTGACCGGGCCGCAGCCGGGGCACCACCCCGGCGCGTACCACGGAGGACTTGCCGCAGCCGGACGGCCCGGTGACGGTCACCACCGGGTGGGCGCGCACCAGCCGGGCGATCGTTTCCGACTCCTCCCGGCGGCCGAAGAACCGCCCGGCGTCCTCCTCGTCGAACGCCGCGAGGCCGGGGAACGGTGAGGGCTTCTCGAACAGGTCCCGGATCTCGGCCACTTCCGCGCAGAGCCGCTGGAGCGGGATGATGAACGCGGCCGGCGCCCGGGTGTCGTGGGTGGCCACCATGCCGACCGCGGCGCCCCGTTCCGCGTCCCAGACGGGAGAGCCGCTGAAGCCGCCGATGATCTCGTACGCGCCGCCCGGCACCTTGTCGATCTGCACCCGGCCACCGGACTGGAGTCCGCGCAGCACGCTCTCCTGCCAGACGCCGTCAGGCCGCCCGACGGGGTAGCCGAAGGCCCGCACCCGACGGTTCCAGTCGCCCGGGTACGCCAGCGGGACGGGCGCCGTCCCGGGCGGCGGCGCGGCGAACCGTAAGACGGCGATGTCCCCGTCCCGGCGCTCCACCGTGCAGCGCACCGGTTCGCGGTTGCCCTCCGTGGTGATCGCGGGTACCACCAGCGCCTCGTCCGCCTCGGGCGGCAGGACGTGGGAGCAGGTCAGAGCGGTATGCGTGGTGGCCAGAAAGGCGACGCCGACCGGTCCCCCATCGGCCCCCCGGACCGTCAGCAGGGCCGCACCGAGCGGGTCGGCCTCGGGGTCAGCGCTCCGGACCATCGCCCGGCCGGGTCCAGGTGAGGGTGACCGCGAAGTTGGCCTCCGCCGCCGCGCTGCTGATGATCACATCGGCGTCGGCGGACAGGGAGAGCCCGAATTGCACACTGATCTCGTCGGGCGCCCGGGGCATCTCCCGGAAGGTGTCCACGAAGCGTTCGGCGACCGGCCGCACCGTGCGCAGCATCCCCTCCAGCGACCGGGCGGCCCGGGCCGCCACCCGGCCGGTGGCTCCGGCGGGGACGACCCCCTCGTCCGGCGCCTCCCGGATCTCCACCATCACGACATCCGCCCCGTCGTCGCCGACGGGCATTTCCCTCACCTGCATCGCGCACCCCCTCGCCCGGCCAACGTACCCCTTCGGGGGTGCGCGTGTGACCCATTCCGCACCGGTCGGCGAGAAAACCGGCGCAGCCCCCACCCACTCCGGAACGGCTCCGAGAATTATCGGAGAACGATCACCGGAGACGCCGCACACGATTGACCGGAAAGCCGCCTGGACAAGACCGGGGACCGGTTTTCCCTTCCGGAATCCTTGCGAGAACTGTTGACGCCCCCGGGCCCCCGCCCAACACTGCTGGGCACGCTGAGTGTTACCCCCACCGACAGACCCGCACGGTCATGTCCCGCTGCTTGGAGGACACATGCACGAGGACAGCACGCCCGCCCGGCCGCTCAGCCGCCGGCGCTTCATCGCCCGTACCGGAGCCGTGAGCCTGGCCGCCGCCTCGGCCTCGGCCCTGGTGCTGCCGGGCGTCGCGCACGCACAGACGATCACGCAGAACCAGACCGGCACCCACAACGGCTTCTACTACTCGTTCTGGACCGACGCCCAGAACACCGTCTCCATGACCCTGGGCAACGGAGGCAACTACAGCACCTCGTGGCGGAACACCGGCAACTTCGTCTGCGGCAAGGGCTGGCCCAACGGCTCCCGCCGCAACGTGGGCTACTCCGGCAGCTTCAACCCCTCGGGCAACGGCTACCTCTGTCTCTACGGCTGGACCGCCAACCCGCTCGTCGAGTACTACATCGTCGACAGCTGGGGCAACTACCGCCCGACCGGCGACTACCGCGGCTCGGTCAACAGCGACGGCGGCACGTACGACATCTACCACACGATGCGTTACAACGCCCCGTCCGTCGAGGGCACCCGCACCTTCCCGCAGTACTGGAGCGTCCGCCAGTCCCGGCGGGTGGGCGGCACGATCACCACGGGCAACCACTTCGACGCCTGGAGCCGCTCGGGCATGAACCTGGGAGCCTTCAACTACTACATGATCATGGCTACCGAGGGCTACCAGAGCAGCGGCAACTCCAACATCACCGTCTGGGGCTGACCCCGGTCGGCGGCGCCGGGGCCCGCTCGCGCGGGCCCCGCGTCACACGTCCGCGCCGGCCGCGTCCACCAGGTGGTCGAGGACCAGCATGTGGCCGGGGGCATGGGTGATCGTGTAGTCCGCCGCCACCTGGGGCAGGGCCAGTTGGGGGGTGACCCCGCAGGCCCAGAACACCGGGACGTCGCCGTCCTCGATCACCGGGGTCGGGCCGAAGTCCGGGCGGGACAGGTCGGCGATGCCCAGGGCCGCCGGGTCGCCGATGTGGACCGGGGCGCCGTGGCCGCTCGGGTAGCGCGCGGTGATCTCCACGGCGCGCGCGACCAGGGCGGCCGGGATCGCCCGCATGGTCACCACCAGCGGCCCGGCAAGACGTCCCGCCGGCCGGGTCGGCACGTCCGTGACGTACACCGGCGGCGCCGCCGAGCCCGGCGCGTACCGCACCGGGACACCGGCCCGGCGGAGCGGCCCCTCGAAGGTGTGGCTGCACCCCAGCAGGAAGCCCACCGAGTCCTCGCGCCAGTACGGCTTGATGTCGTGCGGCTCGCCGGCCGGTTCGCCGTTCCGCCACACCCGGTAGCGGGGCAGGTCGGTGCGCAGGTCGGCCACGGTGCTGCCGACGCGCACCACCGGGTCGCCCGGCTCGGTCACCGCGATGACCGGGCAGGGCTTCGGGTTGCGCACACAGAACAGCAGGACGTCGTAGGCCAGTTCGCGCGGCACGATCACCAGGTTGGCCTGCTGGTACCCGTCCAGGACACCGGCCGTGGGCCCCGTCCAGCGGCCGGCCGCGGCCAGTTCGCGCAGCGCCCGCGGGGAGTCGGGGGCGGTACTCACGTCAGCTCCAGCTTGCTGGACTCGGGCACGGTGCGCAGTGTGAGCAGCGCCATCGCGGCGGCGCCCATCAGCAGGAAGCCCGGGGCGAGCAGGTTGCCGGTGGTGGCGATGAGCCAGGTCGCCAGGTACGGGGTGAGCCCGCCGCCGATGATGGTGCCGATGTTGAAGCTGAACGACAGCCCGGTGTAGCGGACCCGCGTCGGGAACTGCTCGGCGTACGTCGGGTAGGTGACGGACTGGACGATCGGCATCGGCAGCGCCAGCACGATCATGGCGAGGACGGCGAGCGGGAAGCTGCCGATGCCCATCACCAGCATGGCCGGTACGACGAGCACCGCGTAGCCGAGGAAGCCGATGGTGATGACCTTCTTCCGCCCCCAGGTGTCGGAGAGTCCGCCGAAGACGGGCATCAGACACGCCACGAAGAAGCTGATCCCGCCCATGATCCAGAAGGTGGAGGACTTCGGGTAGCCGAGTTCCGAGGTGAGGTAGATGTTCATGAAGATCAGGCCGACCCAGTAGCCGCAGTTGGACCCGATCGCCAGCAGCGTCACCTTGACCACCGGCGCCCGGTACCGGGTGAGCACTTCGGTCAGCGGCGCCTTGGCCGTGGCGTCCTCCTCCTTGGTGCTGAGGAACGCCTCGGAGTCCTCCAGGCGGTTGCGGGCCAGCAGCGCCACGGCGATCAGCGGCAGGGACAGCAGGAACGGGATCCGCCAGCCGAAGTCCTGCAACTGCTGCTCGGTCAGCACGGTGCTCAGGACACCGGCCACCAGCGCGGCCGTTCCGCCGCCCAGGGCCACGCCGACCGGGGTGAAGGCGCCGAAGAAGCCGCGCCGGCCGGGCGGGGCGGATTCGGCGAGGTACGTGGCGGAGCCGGTGACCTCGCCGCCGGCGAAGAAGCCCTGGGCGAGGCGGACCAGCAGCAGTCCGATCGGCGCGGCCACGCCGATCGTTTCGGCGGTGGGCAGCAGCCCGACGGCCGCGGTGGCGGTTCCCATGCCCACGACGGTGAGGATCAGCACCGGTTTGCGGCCGAGCCGGTCGCCGAGCCGGCCCAGCACGATGCCGCCCAGCGGGCGCATCAGGAAGGCGCTGCCGAACACCGCCAGGGTGGCCAGCAGGGAGGCGGTGGGGTCGTCGTCGGGGAAGAAGTGCGGTCCGATGACGACGGCCAGATAGCCGTAGACCCCGAACTCGTAGTACTCGATGGCGGTGCCCGCGGCGGCGGCGACGGCCGCCCTGCGGGAACGCCGGGGGGCGTCGGCCGGGGCCGTCGTTTTCTCCCCGGTGGGGGGCGGGGGCGTTGATAGGCTCGTCATGGGCGTGCTCCGGTTCTGACATGTTCCGTGGCAGGGACGTGCGGCCAGTCGTGCGGGGCGTCCGCGTGCAGACGCGGGTGCGGGTACGGCGCCGGGGGCCCGTATGACGGTCATCCGCAGGACTGGACCTCCTGCTGATGACCGTCGCTTCCTCCGGGCGGGTTCAGACGGCGAAGAGCTGGCCGAGGTCGGCGAACGCCTTGAACTCCATGGCGTTGCCCGCCGGGTCGAGGAAGAACATGGTCCACTGCTCGCCCGGCTCGCCCTCGAAGCGCACATAGGGCTCGATCACGAACTCGGTGCCGATCGCGGTGAGACGTTCCGCCAGCGCCTTGAACTCCTCGACGGGCAGCACCAGGCCGAAGTGCGGCACCGGCACCTGGTGGCCGTCGACCGGGTTGGTTCCGGCGACGCCGTCCCGCGGGGCGCCGGAGGGGCCGTCCCCGACCTGGTGGGTGACGACCTGGTGGCCGCGGAAGTTCCAGTCGATCCACTTGGTGTCGGAGCGGCCCTCGGAGAAGCCGAGCACGGTGCCGTAGAAGGCGCGGGCCGCCTCGATGTCGTCGACGGGGATGGCGAGGTGGAAGGGGACGAGGCCGTTGGGCTCGGTGGTGCTCATGGTGTGGTGCTCCTTGCGTGCGTGGTGCGATGCGGGTTCGTGCGGGTTCGTGCGGGTGGTGACGAGGGGGGTGCGGTCTCCTTTCAGCGGGCCGGTACGAGGCGCAGCTCGTCCCCGGGCAGGGTCTGCCCGACGAGGTCGATGTCGGTGTCCGTGACGACCCCGATGACCGGGTAGCCGCCGGTGACGGGGTGGTCGGAGAGGAACACGATCGGCTCGCCGGACGGGGGGATCTGGATGGCGCCGCGCACCGTGCCCTCGCTGGGCAGGTGCACGGAGCCGATGGCCAGCGGCGGCCCGGTCAGCCGGGCGCCGACCCGGTCGGTCTGGGCGGAGATCCGCCAGCCGGTGGCGGTCAGGCGGTGCCGGTCCGCGGCGTCGAACAGGTCGTCCCGCGGCCCCCAGCGGAAGCGCGCGGTGACGGCGCCGCCGGACGGGACGGCGCTGAAGGCCAGTTCGACGGGGACGGCGGGCACCGCGCGGGCGGGCCCGAGGCCCAGTACCGTACCGGCGCCGAGCGGTGGGGGGCCGAGCCCGGTGAGGGAGTCGCGGGAGGCCGAGCCGAGGACGCGTTCGGCCGCGATGCCGCCGCAGACCGCCAGGTAGGTGCGGCAGCCGGCCCAGGGGCGGCCGATGGCGATCCGGGCTCCGGCGGGCAGGCGGACGAGGGTCGGGTCGGGGACGCGGACCCCGTTCACGGTCACCGGCACCGGGGCGCCGGTGACGGCCGCGTAGCGCGGGGTGGAGAGGGTGAACGCGAGCCCGCCGAGCGTGATTTCGAGGGCAGGGGTGTTCTCGGGGTTGCCCACCAGGCGGTTGGCGAGCAGAAAGCTGCGCCGGTCGGCGGGCCCCGCCGTGGGAACGCCCAGGTGGGCGAGGCCGGTGCGGCCCAGGTCCTGGACGGTGGTCGAGACGCCGGACGCGATGACCGTCATGGTGGCGGCGGTCATGGCCCGACCGCCTCGAAGACGACACGGTCGCCGATGGCCAGGCGGTTGGGCGGGCTGGCGGTCACGTCCCACAGCCGGGCCGTGGTGACGCCGATCTGGTG
>NZ_JBHWJL010000260.1:0-7470 GCF_042731495.1 Streptomyces sp. NPDC059853 | reverse complement strand
GGGGTGGACGGCGGAGGGCTCCTGGAGCCGTACGCCGTCCGCCCCGGCCGGGCCGGGGGTACGGGTGTCGATCAGGTGCTGGATCAAGGTGACCAGGACCTGGGTACCGGAGGCGGACTGCCGGGCGTCGCACAGCACGATCGGCACCTGCGGGTTGAGGTCCATGGCGGCGCGGATCTCCGGGACCGGGTAGCGGTGTGCCCCGTCGAACTCGTTGACCGCGACGACGAAGCCGACGCCGCGCCGCTCGAAGAAGTCCACGGCGGGAAAGCTCTCCTCCAGGCGCCGGGTGTCGGCGAGCACCACCGCGCCCAGCGCGCCGTGGCACAGTTCGTTCCACATGAACCAGAACCGCTCCTGGCCCGGGGTGCCGAACAGGTAGAGCACATGGTCGTTGCCCAGGGTGATGCGCCCGAAGTCCATGGCGACGGTGGTGGAGGTCTTGCGTTCGATGCCCTCCAGGCTGTCGGTGGCGGCGCTCACCTGGGTGAGGATCTCCTCGGTGCTGAGCGGCTCGATCTCGCTGACGGCGCCCACGAAGGTGGTCTTGCCGACTCCGAAACCGCCCGCGATGAGGATCTTCACCGCCGTGGGGAAGGGGTCACAGCCGTTTGCGGAGTCCATGCAGGACCGCCTCCAACAGGTCTTTGTCGGTGGGTTGCTGAGACTGGTGGCCGGGGGCCCGGGTGGTGACCGCGCCCCGCTCCAGCAGGTCGGACAGGAGGACTTTGGTGATGGTGACGGGCAGTCTGATGTGCGCGGCGAGTTCGGCGACCGACACCGGGCCGCGGCACAGGGCGAGCAGCTGATCGTGTTCCGGGACGGCCGGGCCGCGGACGTCCGCGCCGGTGGCCAGCACCAGGGTCAGCAGGTCCAGCCGTGCGGCGGGCCGGGTACGGCCGCCGCTGGCGGTGAAGGGGCGCACCAGGGCGCCCGCGTCGTCGTCGAGCCAGGGCTCCGGCAGGGGTTCCGGCATCGGGTCACTGCCCCGCGGGCTGCCGGGGCGCGGTGGGCAGTGCCGGCCGCACGCTCTTGACCAGCATGGCCATCGCGTAGCCGAGCACGGCCGCGTCGGCCTCGCGGTCGGCGACGACGGCCAGGCAGGCTCCGGGGCCCGCGCTGGAGACGAACAGCAGGGAACGGTCCAGTTCGACCACGACCTGGCGCACCTCGCCGGAGTCGCCGAACCGGGCGCCCGCGCTGCGGGCGAGCCCGTACAGCCCGGCGGCGAGGGCCGCCAGGTGCTCGGCCCCGGACGGTTCCAGGCCGTGGGCGGCCGTCACCAGGCCGTCGATCGACAGCAGTACGGCGCTGCGGGTGTGCGGCACCCGGTCGACGAGTCCGGTCAGCAGGCCGGACAGTTCCGTTCCGGACCGGCCCGGGGGCACTTCGCTCTCCATGGTCGGGTGGATCTCCTCGCGGGTCAGTCGGTGTCGTCGGTGTCGTCGGCGAGGCTGGTGCCGCGCCGGAAGGCGGCCATCAGGCCGGGGTCGGGGTCGGTGTCCGGCTCGTGGCGCAGGGTGCGGTCCCGGTCGTGGTCACGGGTCCGGTCGCGGTCGTGGCCGGGGGCGTCGTCGCGTTCGACGGCGAAGGAGGCGGCCAGGCCGGGGGCCGGCGGGGTGATGTCGCGCAGTTGCGGGACGAGGTGCTGCTGGCGTCTGCGGCGCGGCAGCTGGGGGCGGACCGGCGGCGCGGAGCACATCGGGGGTGCGGCGCGGGTGGTGACGGTGGCGGGGACCACGGGCTCGGCGGGGACGTGCCGGTGGCGGGGCGGGCCGGGGACGAACTGGCCCTCGGACTCGTCGCCGAGCAGGTCCTCGGGGAGGACGAGCACGGCCTGGACGCCGCCGTAGATGTTGCTCTGGAGCTGGACGACGATGTCGTGGCGGCGGGCGAGGGTCGAGACGACGAACAGCCCGACCCGGCCGTCTTCCAGGAGTTCGGCGACGTCCATCGGCTCGGCGCCGGCCAGCACGGCGTTCATCCGGCTCTGTTCGGCGTCCGTCATGCCCAGGCCCCGGTCCTCGACCTCGATGGCGAGCCCGGCGGTCACCCGCTGGACGCGCAGCAGGACCCGGGTCTGGGGGGCGGAGTAGAGGGTGGCGTTCTCGACGAGTTCGGCCAGCAGGTGGATGACGTCGGCGACGGCGTGGCCGCGCACGGTGCCCTCGATGGGCGGCACCAGCTTGACCCGGGTGTACTGCTCGACCTCGGCGATGCACGAGCGCAGGACCTCGGTGAGGGCGACCGGTCTGGTCCACTGGCGGCGGGAGACGGCGCCGCCCAGGACGGCGAGGTTCTCGGCGTGCCGGCGGATCCGGGTGGCGAGATGGTCGATGTGGAAGAGGCCCTTGAGCAGGTCGGGGTCCTCGACCTCGTGTTCCAGTTCGTCGAGATGCTCCAGCTGCCGGTGGACGAAGGTCTGCATGCGGCGGGCGAGGTTGACGAAGACCGCGATCTTCTCGTCGCTGCCGGGGGCGCCGCCCGGGGGCAGGGCACGGGCCCCGTCGACGGCGTCCTCGGCGGCCCGCAGATGGGCGTCGATCTCGTGGCCGAGGGCGGCGAGGCTGTCGGGGATCGGCTCGGGGGCCGGTCCTGTGCCGCCGGGGACGCCCTTCTCCCGGTGCCGGGCCGGCCGGGTGGCCAGGGTGGCGAGTTCGGCCCGGTGCCGGGCCAGCCGGCGGCCGAGCGCGGCATGCCGGGCGGCCTGGAGCCTGGCTTCTCCGGTGGCGACCGCGGCGGCCCCGGCCAGCACGGCGGCGGTGCCCAGGGCGGCGGCGATCAGTAACGGGACGGGCTGCGACAGGCGCGGGACGGCCAGGGCGGCGGCGACGGCGATGACGGCGACCAGCGCGGCCGGCAGCACGGCCAGGCGCAGCAGTCGGCCCCGTTCGGGGTGGGGCCGCGGCGGGGCGGCGGCAGCGGTGCGACCGCTGCCGGTCAGCGCCCGTTGGCTGCGGGGTTCGGGCATCGGGGTCCTTCGGATTCTCGTGGGCGGAGGATGGCCACCGCGAACGAGTGGCTCTGGGTGCCGTTGCCCACGCTATGCACCAACTGACCACCTCCGGAGCCCGGTTTGAGCAATCGCCACCCCTCGCCAGCTCCCAACGAGTGAATGCCGTGAACACGGAATTGACCCCCGGCGGGTGAGCGGACGTCTTCCGGGCACCCACGGTGCTGGGCGGGGGTTCGGGGCGCCGCCCGGGGCGGTCGCCGGCCGCGCGGGCGGGCGGCGGAGGGACGGGGCCGGGTGGCGGCGGACGGCGCGCGGGACGGAGGAACGCCGGGCGTGCCCGGCGTTGTTGGCGGAGGGACCGCGCGGGTCAGGAAGCGGGCGGCAGCCCGGAGACGCGCAGGGTGATGTTCAGGCGGCCGGTCAGGCCGAGCCCGGCGGGCGCGGTCCCGGGGTGGGTGCGGGGCACGCCGTGGTAGGCCAGACGGGACGCGGCACCGAAGACGAACGCGTCACCGCTGCGCAGTTCCGTGTCGTGCCAGGGCCGCCCCCGGCTCTCCGGGGTGCCGAAGCGGAACACACAGCTGTCGCCCAGGCTCAGCGACACCACCGGGGCGGACGCGCGCTCGTCGCTGTCGCGGTGCATGCCCATCCGGGCCCCTGCCGGATAGAAGTTGATGAGCGCGATGTCGTACGGCGCGCCGGCCGGCGGGAATCCGGCGTCCGCCACCGCCCGTTCGGCGAGGGCGCCCAGCTCGGGCGGGAACGGCTTCACCGGCGCCCCGTCGCCGTCCACCACCGTCCGCGCGTACCCGTAGGGGTACCAGTGCCACCCGAGGCTGACCTGCCGCACCGACATGGTGCCGCCGCGCGGCATCCTGACGGTCCGCAGCCCGGCCGGGGGCAGTGCCCAGCGGCGGCAGTCGGCCAGCAGCCGGCGCTGCCGCTCGCCGGTGAGCCAGCCGGGCAGGTGCACGGCGCCCGGGGCGACCTCGGCCGGCGGGCGGGCGAACAGCTCCGTCACTTCTCCCGAATGACGATGAAGTCGGCCAGCTCCACCAGCTGTGCACGTACCCGGGCGGGCATCTCCAGGCCGTCCAGGGCCCGCAGTGCGGTGTCGTGCTGGCGTCTGGCCTCGTCCGCCGTCCACCTGCGGCCGCCGGCCTCCTCGATCAGGGCGGCGCGGGCGGCGAACTCGGCCTCGTCGAAGTCGGCGAACTCCTCCTGGCTCTTCTTGGCGTCGGCGGTCAGCAGCGCGGTCAGCCGCCGTGCCGCCGCCCCCGGGGCGGCCACGGCCGCGGCGACCGGCAGCGACTTCTTGCGCTGGCGCAGGTCGCTCCAGGTCTGCTTGCCGGTGGCGGCCGGGTCGCCCCAGATGCCCAGCAGGTCGTCGACCGCCTGGAAGGCGAGGCCGAGATGGTGGCCGTAGGTCTCCAGCGCGTCGGCGGCGGCGTCGTCCGCGCCGCCGAGGACCGCGCCGATGGAGGCGGCGCAGGCCAGCAGGGCGCCGGTCTTGTTGCCCTCCATCTCCAGGCATTCCTCGACCGAGACGAACTCCCGGTGCTCGAAGGAGATGTCCTGGGCCTGCCCGTCGATGAGCTTGCGGGAGGCGACCGCCAGCCGGCGCGCGGCCCGGGCGGCGCCCGCGCCGCCGGCCTCCAGCAGCACCTCGTGGGAGATGGCGAACAGCGCGTCGCCGACCAGGATCGCCTGGGCGGGACCGTGCACCTTCCAGACCGTGTCGCGGTGCCGCCGCTGCTCGTCGCCGTCCATCAGGTCGTCGTGCAGCAGGGAGAAATTGTGCACCAGCTCGACCGCGACGGCGCCCGGGATGCCCGTGTGCGGCGCGGCACCGGCCGCCTCGGCGGAGAGCAGGGCCAGCGCCGGGCGGACCGCCTTGCCGCCGTCGCTCTCGGACTCGCGGCCGTGCGCGTCGATCCAGCCGAAGTGGTACGCGGCCACCGTGTTCATGGGCGGGGCCAGCCGGTCGACGGCGGCGCGCAGCGCGGGGGTGGTGAGGGTGCGCCCGCGTTCCAGCAGGGCGTTGACCGCGGTCTGACTCATGGGGTTCTGTTCTCCAGTGCTGCGGATATCGCGGGCGGGGCGGCGGGCGGGTCCCAGGTCCTCCTGGTGCCGGCCCCTCGCGGATCGCTCCGCAGTGGGTCCGGCCGGTGGCCGGCGGGCACCCCCCGGTCCAGCCTCGCTCGCCGGGTACCCGGCTTCGAGCGTACCCGGGACCGGCCGGTGGCCGGCCCCGGTTCCCGCGGGCCGGTCACACCGCCGCCGCGGCGCGCGCGGCGGCCAGGCCGCTGCGTACCGCGCCTTCCATGGTCGCGGGCCAGCCGGTGGCGGTCCAGGCGCCGGCCAGGAACAGGCCGCGGGCGCCGGTGGTGGCGGCCGGGCGCAGCCGGGCGGTGCCGGGGGCCGGGGCGAAGGTGGCGGTGCGTTCGCGGGTGACGAAGAAGTCACGGACCCCGGCGTGGGCGGCGGCGGGCAGGAGCCGTTCCAGTTCCGGCAGGTAGCGCTTGCGCAGCACCTTGGCCGGGAGGTCGATCTCCGCTCCGGCGGCGGACTGGGACAGCGCCAGGTACTGGCCGCCGCCGGTGAGCCCGGAGGGGGCGGTGCGGTCGAAGACCCACTGCACGGGGCTGCCGAGGGCGGCGAAGAACGGGGCGCGCAGCACGGGGCGGTCGTAGACGACGTGAAGGTTGAGGATCGGCGCGTCGGCCAGCCCCAGCAGCCGGTCGGGGTCGGGCAGCGCGCCGGGCGGCAGCAGGCCGTGGGCCTCGCGCTGCGGGACGGCGAGGACGACGATGTCGGCGTCCAGGTGCTGGGGCGCCGCGTCGCGGCCGGTGAGGTCGGCGCGCCAGCCGCGGCCGCCGGGGGCCGGGCGCAGGGCGCGGGCCTTGGTGGCGAGCAGGGTACGGACGCCGGCGCGCTCCAGGGCGGCGGCGGCCAGCGTGTCGTGGAGGTGGCCGAGCGGCACCTCGGGCAGGCCGATGTCGGCGGCGCCCGGGGTGGTGAGCAGTCCGGTGCGGAAGACCTTCGCGGCCAGCGCCAGGGACACGTCGTCGGCGCGGGCGTTGAGGGTGGCGACGCCGACGAGGTCCCACAGGGCGTCGATGGTGGCCCGGTTCTGTCCGTGCCGCTCCAGCCAGTGGCCGAAGCTCTCGGCGTCCAGGGCCGGGTCGGCGGGGTCGAGACGGCGCAGGGCGAGGGCGGCGCGGCCCACGGAGGCGCGTTCGGCGAGGGTGAGGTGCGGGTAGCGGGCGAGCCCGGCGGTCAGGTGCAGCGGGACGGGGGCGGCGCTGCGGCGCAGCCGGCCGACCCGGCGGGTGGCGGCGTGCAGGACGGGCACGTCCATGCGGCGCTGCACCGGGGCGAGCGCGGCGCCGCCGACGCGGCGCAGAAAGCCCTGGTAGGCGGTGCAGCAGCGCAGGTACACATGCTGGCCGTTGTCGACGGTGAGCGGTCCCGCGGCGCTGTCGCGGGTGAAGGAGAAGGCGAGTCCGCCGAGCCGGGGGCGGGCTTCGGTGAGGGTGACGGAGTGGCCGCGGTCGGCGAGGGCGAGGGCGGCGGTGGTGCCGGCGAGGCCGCCGCCGATGACCAGTGCGCTGGTCACGGGTGGGCCTGCCGGGCGATGCGGCGGGCGTCGAGACCGGTCAGGCCGCGCACGGCGACCAGGACCTTCTCGGGCGCGGGCAGGGCGACCCGGCCGCGCAGGACGGCGGCGGGGTCCTCGGCGATGCGGTCCAGCAGCCGGTGGTAGATGCCGGCCATGGCGGCGACGCAGGCGCCGGAGCGGCGGTCGAGCATGGGCAGCAGCTTGAACCCCTCGGCGAACAGTTCCCGGGCGCGCTGGATCTGGTAGCGGACCAGGGCGGTGAAGTCGGCCTCGGCGGGCGGCGGGTAGCGGCGCAGGTCGTCGGCCGTCTCGGGGCAGGCGAACTTGCGCAGGTCCTCGGCAGGCAGGTAGACGCGGCCGTTCCCGGCGTCCTCGCGCACGTCGCGCAGGATGTTGGTGAGCTGGAGGGCGAGACCGAGGGTGTCGGCGTACTCGGGGGCGCGGGCGGCGCCGCGCACCCCGGGCACGGTGCCGAAGACGCCGAGCGAGAGCCGGCCGATGGCACCGGCCACGCAGCGGCAGTAGAACCGCAGGTCGTCCCAGTTCTCGTAGGTGTGGCCGCGCACGTCCATGAGCACGCCGTCGATGAGTTCGTCGAGGGCGCCGAGCGGGATGGGGAACACCCCGGCGGCGTGCGCGAGGGCGAGGGCGACCGGGTCGGTGGCGTCCTCGGGGACGGTGCCGGTGCGGACCCGCTCCAGCAGGGCGCGGCACTCCAGGAGCCGTTCCCGCTTGGTGTCCGGGTCCAGGGTGCCGTCGCCGATGTCGTCGACGCGGCGGGCGAAGGCGTACAGCGCGGACAGCGCCCGGCGCTGGCCGGTGGGCAGCAGCCGGATGCCGTAGGCGAAGTTGCGCGCCTGCTGCCCGGTGATGGTTTCGCAGTAGTGGTAGG